>JANOOW010000358.1:0-6894 GCA_031421555.1 Hyphomicrobiaceae bacterium
TGATGCCGAGCGAACGGCAGGCGATCTCGTCCTCGCGCAATGCTTCCCAAGCACGTCCAACGGGCAGCCGGCGCAAGCGCACGGTGACCCAGTTGGTCAGAAACGCCAGCGCGAGGATGACGTAAAAAAGAAAGATCGTGCGGTGGAGCGGGGTAAATTCGAGGCCGAGCGTCGCGGCGAATCCTTTGTCGGAGGCGTTGAACGGCAGCCCGAAGAACGAGGGTCGCGGAATGGTCGAGATGCCTGCGTAACCCTTGGTGATGTCGACCCAGTTGATCAGCACCAGACGGATGATCTCGCCGAACGCAAGTGTAACGATAGCGAGGTAATCGCCGCGCAGCCGCAGCACCGGGAAGCCCAGCAGGATACCCCAGAAGGCTGCGAGCAAACCTGCCAGCGGCATACAGATCCAGAACGCCCACGGCCCCAGGAGCGGGAAGGTGTTTGGGATCACCTCGGTCGCCAGTAGTGCGTAGGAGTAGGCGCCGACCGCGTAAAACGCGACGTAGCCAAGATCGAGCAATCCGGCGAGACCGACGACGATGTTCAGCCCCCAGCCGAGCATAATATAAATAAGGATCTGGATGCCGAAATTATCGATCCATTTGATCGAGCCTGCTTGGCCGACGAGCGCCAGCGCAATGAAAGGATACGCGGCCAGCAGCACCGCGCCGCTACGGGCGACCGTCTTCGCGGAGACGTAGTTGCCGACGCTCGACACGTCGGGCGGCGGGACCTTCAACACACTGGCGAACTTGTCGAAGACAAAGGCGAGCGCGGGCACGATGATCGCGCCAGCGAGGGTCTTGAACAGAAACAGCGCCAGCGGTGACTCCGCGGTAACAACGCCAGCCGTCAAGCCGAAGCGATCGTCACCCACCAGAAACACGGCGGCGAGCGATGTGACCGTGTACAGCACGCCTGCGAGCCAGCGACCCTCGCCTTTGAACAAACGGATGAAGCTCAAGGCGAACACCGCCAGCACCGCGACCGCGACGTAATTCCAACGCGGCACCAAAATCAGCTGGTTCGACATATTCTGATCGGTGCGCAGCGCCAAGATCGGCACCGCCAGTCCGAATGTCAGCAACGCCGCCCATAGCGCGGAAACGAAAGTCTTGCGGAACGTTACGGCAGTCGCCTCATCGGCCCCGCTCGCATCGGACTTTGGTTTTGGCGCCATCTCAGACCTTTTCGACTTCTGGCCGGCCAAGGATGCCCGATGGCAGGAAGATCAGCGTGATGGCAAGGATCGAGAAGGCGGCGACGTCCTTGTAGTCGATCGAGAAGTAAGCCGACCACAGCGCTTCGATCAGCCCGATGATCAATCCGCCAAGTACAGCACCAGGCAACGAGCCGATGCCGCCGAGCACCGCTGCAGTGAAAGCCTTCACGCCGGGCACAAAACCGTCGGCGAAGTTCACGACGCCGTATTGGATCATGTACATCACGCCCGCGACCGCCGCGAGCGCTGCGCCCATGATGAAGGTGATTGAGATGGTGCGATCGACATTGATGCCGAGGAGCGCCGCCATCTTGCTGTCCTGTTCGCATGCACGTTGGGCGCGGCCGAGCGGTGTGCGTTGCACGATATACCAGAACGCCGTCAGTAGAACGAACGTCACCAGCATGATCACGATCTGCTTCGCCGAAATGTTCAGACCGCTGGCCCGCTCGATCCAGCAAGGTTTCGATGCCGTCGATACGCCGACGAGGCAGCCGTCGATCAGGGGCGGCAACGGCTTGTTGCGCGGACCTTGCACCACCTGCACGAAATTCATCAGGAAGATCGACATGCCGATCGCCGAGATCAACGGGGCCAGCCTGAACGAACCACGCAGCGGGCGGTAGGCCAGCCGCTCGATGGCCCAGCTCCACAGCGATGTCAGCAGCATCGATACGATCAGCATCAAGATGATGGTGAGAACGATCGAGCCCCAACCGAGCACTTGGCTTACGACCAGGAAGACGATCAAGGCGATGAACGTCGATAGCATGAACACCTCGCCGTGGGCGAAGTTGACCATGCCGATGATGCCGAACACCATCGTATAGCCGATAGCGATCAAGCCGTAGATCGATCCGAGCGTGATGCCGTTCATCACCTGCTGGAAGAAATATTCCATGCTGTTATCGCCACCCTCGCTGCCGACGCCGCCTCGCGTACGGAAAGCCCGCCGCGTACGTATTTTCCGTCAAGCTAGCAGACCTTCGGCGTTTGCAACTAGTGCATTATAACAGCTAAGTTACAGCGCCGCTGAGCGAGGCTGCAGTGCAACGGTCAACCGCGCCGGTCGATGTTTGACTGCTCGACACCGTAGAGGCCTAGTGGTTTTAGCCACAACACGAAGACGAGCGCGACGAACAACGCCGGATCGCGATACTCGATGGCGAAGACGCTGCTCCACAGCGTTTCGGTGACTCCCACCAGTATGGCACCCACCAGCGCGCCGTTGATCGATCCAATGCCTCCGACAATTGCCGCAACCAGAGCTTTCAGGCCGATTACGAGACCGCCCGAATAGCCGACCCCGCCGTAATACAGCGTCGTCAGTACACCTCCGAGGCCCGACAATAGCGCTGCCAGAACCATCGTCTTGACCAGAGTGGCGTGGGGATCGATGCCGAACATTGCGGCAGCCACCGCGTCATCGGCCGAGGCGCGCCACCGCAAGCCGAAGCGCAACCGGCGCATGGCGATCACCACCGCCAGCGCGGCAGTCAGTGCCACCACCGCGACCACGATTGCCATCGGCGTTACCGTGACCGTGAACCCATCGGCCCGTGCGATACCGACGGGGCGGTTCAACAGTGGCGAGATCCAGCGGTTGCCGGCGCCTTGTGTGAGCCGCATCGCCTCTTGCCAGAAGATCGACACGCCGATCGTCGCGATGAGGATGTGCTGTCCCGGCGCCTGGGCAAGCCGGCCGATGACCAGCCGGCCAAGCGCGCCGCCGTGCATGCCGGCCGTGAAAAGACCTATGATCATCGCCGCCAGCACTGCCGTTCGCAGCGCCGTGTCGCCGATCATCGAGAAACCCAGGAAGGCGCCATAACCGGCCAGCGACGACAGGTCGCCGAACGCCAGATTGATGCGCCCGATCAGGCCGTAGATCAGCGAGTAGGCGGTCGCCAACAGAGCGTAGATGGCGATCACCGGCAGGCTCCCGAGGGCGTGTTGCAACGCGATCGCCATCGTCCGGGAGATGGCCGGTGCCCGGTCGAGAACCAGCACCGGCATGGGATCGTTCTGCGCCGCTAGTCCATTGTCGATCCAGAACCGTTGGAGCACTTGCAGGCGTACCGGCCCCAAGGCCGCATCGCCTATGGTGACGGCGGTCAGCACCGGCAGGACGTTTCCCGTCGAAGCCGCGAAGCTGCAGCTGAGCGTGCGCGGCGCGCCGAACCCGTCCCCGCCGGCAGGAGCCCCGGCCGGCTGCGCCCGATAGATTACCCGGACGTTGGTACCAGCGGTCGTCGGCAAATCCCCGATGCGGTCGATCTCGAAACGGGTCGCCGCGCGATCGAGCGCGGGGAGCAAGGATCGGCAGATTCGCCGTTGTTCGGAATCGATTAAATCAGCGCAACCGCCGAGCAGGATCGCCATGCCGCCGATCAGCAGGATAGCGATCGCGCGCATGCTATCCCTGCGCCTTCTGCCCATAGCCTTTGAATTTTTCCAGCACGCGCGCCATTTCGGCGGCGTCTAGAAGGTGCGGTTTCCCGAGCGTTAGTACCTTGTAGTATTGTTCCGCCAGCACCTCGACGTGGGCGGCCAATTCGAGTGCCGACGGCAACGTATCGCCGATGGAGATTTGCCCGTGGTTCGCCAGCAAACAGGCATCGCGAGCACCCAGGCCGTTCGCCACGTGCTTCGAAAGCGCCTCGGTCCCGAACGTGGCGTAAGGCACGCAGGGAATGTCGTGGCCCCCGGCTGCCGCCACCATGTAATGGAACGCCGGAATACTCATCCGCGCGCAAGCCAGAACCGTGGCGTTGAGTGAATGCGTATGGACCACCGCATGGCGATCGGGCCGAGCCTCATAAGCCGCCAAATGAAATCGCCATTCGCTGGAAGGCTTGCGTTGTCCGGCCGCGGTTGAACCGTCGCCATCGACGAAAACGATATCCTTCGGCCCGGTCAAATCATAAGCGATCCCCGATGGTGTGATCAGCATGCCATCCCGCCAACGACGCGACACGTTGCCGGACCGGCCCGGGGACAATCCCAATTGGCTCATCTCACGCGCCACAGCGACCACCGACGTGCGTGCGGTGGCCTCGGTCTCTTTCGACGCCCGTAGCGATTTCGTGCTCATTGGTGACCGCTCTTGAACGCCAGCTTCAGGCGTGGGAAGCGCTTACTATCACACCGTCCATCTGACTGAAGGTAATTCAATCGTGCAACTGCCCATTCCATTGACCATTCTGACCGGATTTCTCGGCAGCGGTAAGACGACATTGCTGAAAGTGGTTCTTGGTGACCCGTCGATGGCCGGTACCGCCGTAATCGTCAACGAGTTTGGCGAAGTCGGCCTCGACGATGCGCTGATTCGTTCGACCGGCGCGCAACCCGGCGGCAGCACGGTGCTTTTGCCCTCCGGCTGCGTCTGCTGCGAGGTGCAGGGCGATCTCGTGGAAGCGCTGATAAAGTTGCACGAGGATGTGCTTGCGGGGCGCGTTCCCGAACTGTCTCGTGTGGTGCTGGAAACGACTGGGCTCGCTGATCCCGGCCCAATTGCACGTGCGCTCGTCAGCGATCGCGATTTGTTCCGGGTTTACCGCCTCGATGGGATCGTCACCACCGTCGATGCCGAGCACATTCGCGCGCAACTGGCCGAAAATTCGGAAGCCGCCCGGCAAATCGCGCTGGCGGATCGTCTCGTGCTGACCAAGACGGATCGGGTTACCGCAGAGGTCGCCCGCGACGCTGACAGTTTGATGAGGGCGCTGAATGCGGCCGCGCCGGTTACGCGCGTGATCAAGGGAGACATAGACCCAAGCCTGCTGTTCGGCATCGGCGCGACCGAGATCGCAGCCACCGGAACCAATGCCGGGACGTGGCTGGCCGCCGACCGGTACAAGCCACGCGATCATGGGGATGCGCACGATCACGACTGCGCGGCGCACGGCTGCGATCACGATCACAACTCGCACGATCACATGCAGGCCCACGTCCACGCGAACGCAACACATCTGCACGGCATCACATCGTTTTGCCTGACCTTCGAGAAGCCGCTCGACGGCAGCAAGCTCGAGGGCGTCTTGGAAGCGGTGCGAATGGTCTACGGCGCGAAGATCTTGCGGATGAAAGGCATCATCGCGGTCGAGGGCGAAGCGCTGCCGTTCGTCGTTCACGGCGTTGCGCAGACCTTCTATCCGACCGAAAATCTGCCGGCCTGGCCCAGCGACGATCACCGCTCCCGCATCGTCTTCATCACCCGGCACCTGGACGAGCAATCGGTGCGGAGCGCGTTCGGACCACTGTTTTAGATGTGAAAGGGAACGCGCTAGACGGCGCCGGACGCCTGCGACGGCTAGATTACCGTCACATCGAGATCGCCGACGCCTTCGACGTGGCCTGTGAGGTGGTCGCCTTTCTTTACCGCCCCGACGCCTGCTGGCGTGCCGGTGAAGATCAAATCGCCGGCTTTGAGCTCCCACAAGCCCGAAAGATACTCGATCTGCGAGGGGACATCCCAGATCAGCTGTGACAGGTCGCCGGTCTGCTTGCGCACGCCGTTGAGATCGAGCCAGATTGCGCCCTTGGTTGGGTGTCCGATCTTCGAGGCAGGCTGGATCGCGGTGCACGGCGCGCTGTCGTCGAAAGCCTTGCCGATCTCCCACGGACGCCCGGTTTTTTTCGCTTCTGCCTGAAGGTCGCGGCGGGTCATGTCGAGCGCGATGGCGTAGCCGAACACGTGGCCGAGCGCATCGGCGGCCTTGATGTTCCTGCCGCCAGACTTCAGGGCAACGACGAGTTCGATCTCCCAGTGCACATCCTTGGAGCCGGCAGGGTAGGGAAACTTACCGTCGGTGCGCAGCGAGTCCGGTGTCTTCATGAAGAAGAACGGTGCTTCCTTGTCTGGATCGTGTCCCATCTCGCGCGTGTGCTCGGCATAGTTGCGGCCGACGCAGTAGAGGCGGCGCACGGGAAACAACGCCGATGAACCGGCAACGGGTAGCGCTGCCTGTACGGGCGGATCGATTACGTAGGTCGTCATGGAAGAGTTCCTCACAGGCGCGAAGATTGAGCCACCCCTTGCGAGGCTGAAACGATTTACGCGACCTTTTTCATCAGTTTGCGGTTGATGAGGGTCTCGGCGATCTGGATCGTGTTGAGTGCCGCACCCTTGCGCAGGTTGTCGGAGACGACCCACAGGACCAAACCATTCTCGACCGTCGCGTCTGCGCGGATGCGGCTGATGTACGTCGCATCTTCGCCAGCGCACTCCTGCGGGGTCATGTAGCCGCCATCCTCTTTCTTGTCGATGACCAGGCAGCCCGGGGCCTCACGCAGGATCGAGCGGGCGAACTCGGCCGAGATCGGCCTGTCGAACTCGACGTTGATCGACTCCGAGTGTCCAACGAACACCGGCACCCGCACGCAGGTGGCAACAACCTTGATCTTCGGATCGAGGATCTTCTTGGTCTCCGCCATCATCTTCCACTCTTCCTTGGTAAAGCCGTCCTCCATGAAGACGTCGATGTGGGGAATGACGTTGAAGGCAATTTCCTTGGTGAACTTCTTGGCGGTTACCTCCTGGCCCGGCACGTACTTGCCCTTGGTCTGCGACCAGAGTTCGTCCATCGCAGCCTTGCCCGCGCCGGACACCGACTGATACGTCGACACGACGATGCGCGTGATCGTCGCCTCGTCGTGCAGCGGCTTCA
>JANOOW010000359.1:0-2083 GCA_031421555.1 Hyphomicrobiaceae bacterium
CCAAGCCCTATGCCGTCAATCCCGGTGCCGGCAGGCACATCCGCCGTCACGGCAGAGCCTGTGACCGTAGCGGCGACAGCGGCAACCGCCGTGATGACGCCGTCAGCGCCAGCAGTCACGCCGGCAGCGCCTACCCGCCCCGATCTTCCGGCGTCCTCGACGACGTCGGGACCAGCGAGCGTCGCCGCGCCTATCGCAGCGTCAGCGAAAGCAGCCGCGCCAGCGCAGACGGCGCCGGTAGCCTCTGTCGCACCGGCAGCGGTCGTAGCAACGCGGGTTGCCGCACCGGCAACGCAACCCCGGGTCGCCGATTTGGCAGCGTTCGCTCAGACAGCGAAGGCACCCGTCGCGCCAGCGCAAGTCACACCAGCCGCGCCGCGACAGGCGGCAAAGGTCGCAGCTCCAATTGACACGCAAGGCGCAATCGCACGCGCAACCGAGCCAGGCTTGGCAGGCGCGGCAGCTTCGGCTGCAGCAGCCGGCCTTGGAACTCTCTCCAGCACGCGCGATAATCTGCAGCGCATCGGTGGCATCAACGCTGAAGTTGAGAAGCTGCTCAATACCCAGAATGTCAGCCGGTATGCGCAGGTCACCACTTGGACGGCTGCCGATACAATGCGGTTTGATCGTCTGCTCGGTCAAGAAGGCCGCGTGAAGCGGGAGAACTGGATCGAACAAGCGCAGATCCTGTCGCGCGGTGGCGATACGGCCTATTCGCGTCAATTCGACCAGCGCTTCGCCCCGGCAGCGGCGGGAGTGACAGCTGACGTCGCGCGGCCGAGCCGTCTGTCGGATGCCATTCGTGACACGGCCGCGAAAACCGGCGCCGAACCGGTTTCGGCGCCTCGCGGGGCCGATATGTCCGGACTGCGCTCGGTGCGTTCAGAGGCTTACGCAGGCGCCGGTAAGATCGGAGCACAGGCCGCGCAGGTGGATGACCTGAAGCGCATCCGCGGCGTCGGCGTGCTGATCGAGAAGAAGCTGAACTCGATGGGAGTCACGTCGTACCAGCAGATCGCCAATTGGTCGGCGTCAGACATCGATCGCGTCAGCCAGGTGCTCGATTTCCGTGGCCGCATCGAGCGCGAGAACTGGGTCGAGCAAGCCCGGATCTTGTCGGCTGGCGGGCAGACCGAATTTTCACGTCGCGTCGATCGCGGCGAGGTGGAAACCAGCAAGAACCGCTAAGGTTGGTCAAAGCCCAGCTGGCCGCGCTATCACGCGTGGCCGGCGTCGCTGACGAAATGCGACATGTCGATGCCGATCAGCGACATCGCCTGGTCGTACTTGAGGTCGATATCCTGGTTGAACACGATTTCCGGGTCGGCGGGACAATGCAGCCAGCCATTGTGCTGAATTTCGGCCTCGAGCTGACCCGCACCCCAGCCCGCATAACCCAAGGCCAGCATCGCCTTGTCCGGCCCGTTACCCTTGGCCATGGCCTTCAGGATATCGACGGTCGCCGTCAGGCTGATACTGGAATCGATCGCCATCGTGTTCGTGGCGGCGAAGTAGTCGGCGCTGTGCAGCACGAAGCCGCGCTTGGTGTCGACCGGACCTCCGACGTGCACGTCCTTGACCATGATGTCCGGCGGTACCGTGTCCGATGCATTCTTCGAGACGATACCGAGCTGGGTCAGTAGCTGGGGAAAGCTGATGTTCTTGGCGCGCTGATTGACGATCAGGCCCATCGCACCTTCGGCGGAGTGCGTGCATAGGTAGATTACGGAGCGGGCAAAACGCTTGTCGGTCATTTGCGGCATTGCGATCAGCAACTGCCCATCGAGATAAGGACTATCGGCCGGCCGGGCGCGCAACCGGTGCTGCGAACCCTTTGCGGAGCGCGAACCAGCCAACGGCCGACGATGCAATGCTTTGCGCACATGAGTCATGGAAGAAGACTAGCGTCAGCTCGAACAGTTGTGAAGGGCGCTTCTTGCCTCGCTAAACCTGAGACGCACAACGTCAGTATGTCTTGAAGACCGATTTCATCCATTCCCTGTTGACCGGCGTGGCCCTGGTTTCGATCATGCGGCCGACGACTTCAGCGCGTACCGGACCCAAGTCCTCCTTGCGTTTTGCG
>JANOOW010000360.1:0-8586 GCA_031421555.1 Hyphomicrobiaceae bacterium
GCACGTCGACCGGCAGCTCTGCATTGCCGAGCACCGTGCGCCAGGGGAACAATACGGGGGATTGGAATACCTCGCCGATATCGCGCCGGGGACCGTCGATCGGGCTGCCGGCGAGTGCCGCGTTGCCATCGGTCGGCGGCATTAGGCCGGCTAGAATGCGCAGCAGCGTCGATTTTCCGCAGCCTGACGGGCCGACGACCGAGACGAACTCGCCATCGCCGACGGCAAAATCGATGTCGGCGAGTGCCACGACCCCATCGGCCTTGCCGCCGTACCGCATCCACAAATGCTGCACGCGAATTTGATCAGCCCGCTTCGGTGCGTCAACGCTTTCCCGGTCAGCGTTCACCGCGCCTTCGATCGCCGTTGCGTGCACCAACATCCTCCCGCGACGCGCCCTAAGTGGAACGGCTGCCATTTTCGCAAGCTTGAACTGGCCGTCGCGCGGGGTCAAGGCGGGGTACTGGACATCCAGGCGACGCGGCCGCACATATCGGCTACACTGGAACTCCTTCCGTTTTCAGCCAGATCGCATGAACGAGGCCACCGATGACGGCAACCACCGGTAAAATCAAAAAGAGCGACGCGGAGTGGCAGGCACAGTTGTCGCCCGAAGCGTATCGCGTCGCCCGCAAGCACGGCACCGAGCGGGCCTTTACGTCGCCACTCAATGATGAGAAACGTCAGGGCACATTCACCTGCCTCTGTTGTGGCGAACCATTATTTGCCTCGACTGACAAGTTCGAAAGCGGAACGGGCTGGCCCAGCTACACCCGCCCGCTGAGCCAGGAAGCGGTTGAGGAACAGTCCGACAACGCGTTTTTCATGCGCCGCACCGAAGTGCATTGCGCGCGCTGCGACGCCCATCTTGGCCATGTTTTCCCCGATGGGCCGAAGCCAGCCGGCTTGCGCTACTGCATCAACGGTGTCTCGCTCGGCTTCGAGCCCAAAAAAGCCGAATAGAGAGGCTCTCGCATATAATTCAAGATAGGAGCCGTCATGCCGGCGTCAAAGTCAGAACGAGCCCTCGCGCGTCCGCACGCCGCCAAGAAGCCTGCGGTGGCGACCTATCACGGCGTCACGCTGACGGACGATTACGCCTGGCTTCGGGATGCGAACTGGCAAGACGTGATGCGCGACCCGCAACTGCTCGCTCCTGATATCCGCACCTATCTCGAAGCCGAGAACGCGTACATGCTTGAAGCGATGGCCGATACCAACGCGCTGCAAGAGACACTCTTCAAGGAAATGAAGGCTCGTATCAAGGAAGACGACAGCTCGGTGCCTTCGCCCGATGGTCCCTGGGACTATTACTCGACGACAATTACCGGCGGTCAATACGCACGCATCTGCCGGCGCCCGCGCGGCGGTGGGGTTGAATCGATCCTGATCGATGGCAACGCGGAGGCCGCCGGCAAATCCTACTGGTCGCTCGGTTCGATTTCGCACAGCCCGGACCACAAGCTGCTCGCCTATGGCGTCGACGACAAGGGCTCCGAACTCTACACGATCCGGGTACGGGACATGGCGACGGGGCGCGATCTCGCCGACGAAATTCCAGACACGCGCGGCGCCGTGGTTTGGGCGAGCGATAGCGCGACCATGTTCTACGTCCGCCTCGACGAAAATCACCGGCCGATGTCGGTCTACCGGCATCGCGTGGGCACCCCCGCGTCGGACGACGTGTGCGTGTTCGAAGAGTTGGACACCGGCTTTTACGTCGGCGTCGGACTGACGCAGTCCGCCCGCTTCATCGTCATCGACGTGCACGACCACCAGACCAACGAAGCCTGGTTGATCGATGCCGTCGATCCAATGCAAGCGCCGCGGCTGGTCGAGCCCCGCGTGCACGGTCACGAGTACAGCATCGAGCACGCTCATCTGCCTGGGCGTGGAGAGCAGTTGATCATTACGACCAACTCCGGCGGGGCGGAGGATTTTCGCATTTGCACGGCGCCGGCCGGTGCGCCGGGTCGAGCGAACTGGACGGAACTGGTGGCCCATAAGCCGGGCCGGTTGATCCTCGACACCACCGCGCTCAAGCATCATATGATCCGTCTCGAGCGCGAAGAAAGCTTGCCCTGCATCGTCATCCATCGCTTTGCCGATGGCGCCGAGCACGCCATCGCGTTCGACGAAGAAGCCTTCAGCCTCGGCATGTCGGCTGGCTATGAGTTCGCCACGACGACGATCCGCTTCACCTATTCGTCGATGACGACGCCGGCCCAGGTGTTCGACTACGATGTCGAGACGCGGGCTCGCACGCTGCGCAAGACGCAAGAGGTGCCGAGCGGCCACGACATCGCCAACTATGTGACGCGGCGCTTGTTCGCACCGGCCAAGGACGGCGAGCTTGTGCCCGTCACGCTGCTGTATAAAAAGACGACGCCGCTCGATGGCACTGCCCCGTTGTTTCTATACGGCTATGGCTCCTACGGCATTTCCATCCCGGCGAACTTTTCCACGACCCGGCTGTCGCTCGCCGATCGAGGTTTCATATTTGCCATCGCCCATGTGCGCGGCGGCAAGGACAAGGGCTACCGCTGGTACACGGGTGGCAAGCACCAGACTAAGCTCAACACCTTTACCGATTTCATCGCAGCGGCCGAGTTTATGGTCGAGAAGGGCTTCACCCGCCGCGGGCGGATCGTGGCCAACGGCGGATCGGCCGGCGGCATGTTGATGGGCGTCGTTGCCAACATGGCACCCGACTTGTTCCTCGGCATCATCGCCGACGTGCCCTTCGTCGACGTATTGAACACCATGCTAGACAAGGATCTGCCGCTAACGCCGCCAGAATGGCCGGAGTGGGGAAACCCGCTCGAAAGTGCCGGCGATTTCGCGCTGATCAAATCGTACAGCCCCTACGACAACGTCGAGGCCAAAGCCTATCCGGCGATCTTCGCTTTCGGCGGCTTGACCGATCCACGGGTGACGTACTGGGAACCCGCCAAGTGGGTAGCCAAGCTGCGCGAGAAAAAGACCGACGGCAACTTGCTCATTTTCAAGACCAACATGAGCGCCGGTCACGGCGGCGCATCGGGCCGGTTCGAGGCGCTGAAGGAAATCGCTGTCGATTACGCGTTCGCGTTGAAGGTCGCAGGTTTGCTCGACGCGAAGGTTTAACTCGCTTCGACCGTCATGATATCGGCGCGAACCACGCCATTGGTGATATAGGCCTGCACGGCTGCCGCCATCACCGGGGCCAGCATGAAGCCGTGACGAAACGCGCCGTTCACGTGGATGGTACGGCCTCGCACGACAACACGCGGCACGTTGTCGGCGAACGCTGGACGAACGCCCGCTCCTAGCTCGACGATCTCGGCTTCGCCGAAAGCTGGATGTAAAGCATAGGCGAGCCCCATCAGTTCGAGCGCCGACCGCAGCGTCATCGCCGCCGTATCCGCGCTCTCGATCACGGTTGCCCCGACCATGTGGACGCCATCCGTCCACGGCACGATGTAGAATGACGCGCGCGGATGCAACAACCGCACCGGCCGCCGCAATTGGATTTCGGTCGAGCGCAGCAGGAGCCGTTCGCCACGGACGCCACGCAAGGCCGGAAGTTGCTCGCGCGCGGCCAACCCGCGGCAGTCGATGACCAAGCCGGTTTCCGTCTGGTGCGGGGACCAGGCTTCGCCAAGCCGCACCTCGACACCGGCGGCCTTCACCGCCTCGAACAGAAACGCCAGCGCGCGTGGCGTCTCCATGTGCGCTTCCTGGGCGAAATACAGCGCGCTCGAAAAGCGGCCATCGAATGCCGGCTCGAGCGCCGCCAGCGCTGCGCCGTCGATGAGTTGCGATCCGTGCGTCAGCCGCGCGAACCTGACCAGCTCGCCGCGATCGCGTGCGGCTGTGACCACAAGCGAGCCTTCGCATACCAAGTCCGGATAATGCGACCGCCAAAGCGCCAAGCCCTCGTGGCCAAGCACGCGCACGAGGGGCGGCGCTGCTTCTGCCTCGCAGTCCGGCGAGATCATCGCGCCGGCCCAGCGGCTCGCCGCATCGGCGAACGGTATCGCGCTGCGCTCGATCAATCGAACCCGATAACCGGCACGCGCCAGCGTCCATGCCTGCCAGAGGCCGAACACGCCAGCGCCAACGACGGTAATGAGCTCTTGGGTCACGGGGCCTTATTCCAGTTATCGAGACGCCCCTCCAAACACGGGGCGCAAACGCGTTGCTTCATAATCGCGAACGCCATGTCCGATGCCTATCGCTCAGCATCTCCCGCAATGCGATCGCACCGGCTGAGCCCAGCTATGCAAGGCGGCGTTATCAGCGGCGGCGGAGCGCAGATAGCCGGTCCGACAGCTCGCTCAACCGTTCCGAGCGCTTCTTTGCCTCTTCGGCAGTGAACTGGCGCCCACGCGCATCTTCAGCTTTGATCGCATCTAGGGCCACTCTGATCTCTGTAATCTCCAATCCGGCTAGATGTTCAGTGTAAGCGGCATAGCCAGTTAAACATAGCAGAGCAATAAGCGTTGCCACCAACGTCATTCTAGAAGGTTTGAAACGATGCCCAGGCATAAAGGTAAGAAGGACGATCAAACCCAGGAGAATGATCAAGATCGCGTAAGCAAGCATCGCATGTGCCTCCATCGAACGGCAGCCGAACACTAAACCATCCAGGTCACACGACTTCGAGTGGAATTGTGTCCCATCATCGTCTCTTTATCACGCTTGAGCAGCCAGGTGCGCGAGCACCAATAATAAGGTCAAGGGCGTAGGGTGCCATTCCCGATAGTGCGTTCGGCCTACCCTCAATCGCCTTTCGAGGTGCCCTCGCGGCGTGGGTCGGAGCCACCCTCCAATCGGTCGCCGCGCACCCGGATGATCTGCAGCCCGGAGGTCATGATGCCGGGCGCGATGCGGTGGCCGTATTGCCGCATTTTGAGCGCCGTCCAGAGGGCCGGCGGCGAGATCCACGGCCGCCAGATGGCATCGGCGGGAAGCGCAGGATCGAACTCGATTTCGAAGGGCCCGCCGCGCGATCCGAAGTTGAGAAGCGCGCTGGCGGCCTGAGCATCCATCTCCCAATCGATCATCGCGACGATGGCCTTGACGACAAAGAGAATGATCCAGCTGCCTCCTGGCGATCCGGCGACGGCCATCAACTTGCCCGACGGATCGAAGATCAGCGTTGGCGCCATCGAGCTGCGCGGCCGCTTGCCCGGTCCGATCGCGTTGGCAATTGGATTGCCCGCGCCATCCACCGGCTGGAAGGAAAAATCGGTCATCTCGTTGTTGAGCAGGAAGCCCGCAGCCATCACGCGCGATCCGAAGGCTGACTCTATCGTGGTCGTCATCGAGACCGCATTGCCGTTGGCGTCGACGATCGAGATGTGGCTCGTCCCAACGTTTTCGAAAGTCTGGTCGTCGCCGGTCACCCTCGCCTGCGTGCCTGGCGGACGGCCGGGCTTCGGCCGCGCCATCGCAATATTGGGATCGATCAACAACCGGCGAACGCCAAGGTAAGGCGGATCGAGCATGCCCATCGGCACCGTCACGAAATCCGGGTCGGCGACATAAAAATCGCGATCGGCGAACGCCAGCTTTTGAGCTTCCGCGATTAGATGCAAGGCTGGTCCGTTGAGCGCCGCGCGACGCCCCCGGCCTAAGTTGTATGGCTCCAGCAGCTTGAGTGTCTGCGCCACGGCGAGCCCACCCGATGACGGCGGACCCATGCCGCAGATCCGATGGCGGCGGTATTCGAAACAAACCGGCGGCCGCATCCCGGCCTTGTAGCTGGCGAGGTCGGCAGTCGTAATGTCGCCGGGGGCATTCGGTGCTTTGGCTGCCGCGCCGACGATTTGCGCGGCAACCTCGCCCGTGTAGACCGCATCCGCGCCGCGGTCGCGGATAGCCTTGAGGGTAGCGGCAAAGGCCGGGTTGGCGAGCTTGTAGCCGGCCGGATGCGGCGCGCCCGACGCATCGAAGAAATAGGCGCGCGCGGATGCGTCGAAGTTTGCAGCGCCCATCATGGACAGTAGCAGATTGAGGCGTGGCGATACTGGAAAACCCGCTTCGGCGAGCCGGATCGCCGGGTCGAACAGGCGCTGCCACGGCAGCTGGCCGTGCGCGCGATGGGCGGCTTCGAGTAGGCGCGGCGTGCCCGGCACGCCGATGCTCAATCCGGAATGCACGGCGGTCTCGAACGGTACCGGTTTGCCGTCCTTGAGGAAGCGATCGGGCCGTGCGGCAGCCGGCGCGGTTTCGCGGCCGTCGTACGTCGTAATGTCGCGCGCTTTCGCATTCCAGTGCAAAAGAAACGCGCCACCGCCAAGGCCCGATGATTGCGGCTCGACCAGGTTGAGCACCAACTGCACTGCGATCGCCGCATCGACTGCGCTGCCGCCTGCGCGCAGCATCTCGACGCCAGCCTCCGCCGCCAGCGGATTGGCGGCTGACACCATGAAGCTGCGCGCGTGCTGCAGAGCCCGGTCGGATCGTCCAGTTGCCGCCTCCGGCGCGACTGCGCTGCGTTGCGCCATGACGGGCGGGCCAAGGGCCACAACGAGGATAGCGACGATGCCGGTCAACGTTGCGTATGTGGAGCGTGCCATATCTTCGAGCCCTTGCGAGAAAAACGCCGGCTCCATGGTTGCGCAGTTTTATCATCAATGGAAATCCCGTGATTTCGGCAATATCGCGCCGGCATACTTGGGCAGCACCCGAACGTCGCGCGGATGGCGCAGCTGACCGGGCTGAGCTTTCGCGCGATGATTGCCGGGTTCAGGCCGCAGCACCTCGTCGGCGTTGGCGATGGGAATGCGCAACGC
The DNA here is from genome assembly GCA_031421555.1 of Hyphomicrobiaceae bacterium. Taxonomy (GTDB): domain Bacteria; phylum Pseudomonadota; class Alphaproteobacteria; order Rhizobiales; family Hyphomicrobiaceae; genus JAKFWF01. The sequence goes on from JANOOW010000360.1 coordinate 6,783, forward strand.
CGATGAAGAAGGCGATAGTGCGCCAAGCCAATCGCTGCGATCTTCCAGGCTTTTGGCAATCACGTGCGTAATGCCTTCTTGCCGTTGGACCTGCCCCTTGACCAGGATCAGCCGCGCCATCATCACCACCTTGCGGAACCGCTCGAGCGTATTTGGCCACACCACGGTGTTGGCGACGCCGGTTTCATCCTCGATGGTCATGAACACCACCCCCTTGGCTGAACCCGGGCGCTGGCGCACGAGCACGACACCGGCGACGGCAACGTAGGCGCCGTTCTTGATGTCTGCCAACTGAGCGCAGGTGACGACGCGTTCAGCCGCCAGCCGTTCGCGTAGAAAACTCATCGGGTGCGCCTTGAGAGATAGCCGCAACGTCTGATAATCGTTGACCACGTGCTCGGACAGCGCCATCGACGGCAGATCGACCTGCGCCTCAAACCCCATTTCGTCCGCGCCGCTGGCTGCAAACAAAGGCAGCGGGGCGTCGAGTGCCAGCGCGCGGACCTCCCACAACGCCTGCCGCCGGTCGAGACCGAGCGAGCGCATGCCGTCGGCAGCGGCAATCTTCTCGATCGTCGCGCGCGATGTTCGCACGCGCCGCCACAAATCACGGACGTCGCGGAATGCGCCATCGGCTGCGCGGCACTGCAGGATGGCTTCCGCATCGGCTTTGGCGATGCCGTCGATTTGGCGCAGACCGAGACGTACCGCTGGCTTGCCCGGCACCGCGCTCGGTGTCAGCAGGCCATCCCAGTCGCTCAGGTTTACGTCGGGTTCAAGCACGGTGACGCCGTGATCGCGCGCATCGCGGACGAGTTGTGCGGGGGCGTAAAACCCCATCGGTTGCGAGTTGAGGATCGCGCAACAGAATGCCGCCGGGTAGTGGCATTTCAACCAGGACGAAACATAGACGAGGTGGGCAAAACTTGCCGCATGGCTTTCTGGAAATCCGTACTCGCCAAAGCCCTTGATCTGGTTGAAACAACGGGCCGCAAACTGTGGATCATAGCCGCGTCCGACCATGGTCGAGACCATTTTTTCCTCCAGCAATCCAATGGTGCCGCGATGCCGGAAGGTTGCCAGCGCGCGCCGCAACTCGTTGACTTCGGCGCCGTTGAACTTCGCCGCATCCATGGCGATCCGCATCGCCTGCTCCTGGAACAACGGCACGCCTTTGGTCTTGCCCAGGATCTGGCGAAGCTCGTCTGCGGGCCCGTGCTCCGGTGAAGGGGATGGATAGCATTCGGGCTCGATGCCCGACCGGCGCCGCAAATAGGGGTGGACCATGTCGCCTTGGATCGGCCCCGGCCGCACGATCGCAACTTCGATTACGAGGTCGTAATAGGTGCGCGGTTTGAGGCGCGGCAGCATGTTCATCTGCGCCCGGCTTTCGACCTGGAACACGCCGATCGAGTCGGCCCGGCACAACATGTCGTAGACCACAGGATCTTCGCGCGGGACTGCAGCCAAGCTCATCGGACGGTGGTGATGCGCCTCCAGCAGATCGAACGCGCGGCGGATGCAGGACAACATGCCGAGCGCCAGCACATCGATTTTGAGCAGCCCCAGCGCATCGATGTCGTCCTTGTCCCATTCGATGAAAGTGCGATCGGCCATCGCACCGTTGCCGACCGGCACGATCTCGATCAACGGACCCCGCGTCAGGATGAAACCGCCGACGTGCTGCGATAGATGCCGGGGAAAACCGATCAACTCGTCGGCGAGCTCGAGGACTGCTACGAGCATTGGATCATGCGGATCGAGGCCTGCGTCGCGAACATATTTTTCGGGCAACGCGCCGCCG
>JANOOW010000361.1:0-5508 GCA_031421555.1 Hyphomicrobiaceae bacterium
AGATGAACGGTAAGCAATATCCGACCATGAACCATGCCGGCAACTACGGCGGCATGATGCACTTCCTCAAGGCGATCGATGCCGCACAGACGCGCGATGGCATGAAGATCGTCGCCAAGATGAAGGAGCTGCCTACTGACGACGTTACGTTTGGCAAGGGCCGCGTCCGCGAGGACGGCCGCCACATGCATCCGATGTACTTGTGGGAAGTGAAGAAGCCGGACGAGAGCAAGGCGCCCTGGGATTACCTGAAGCTTGTAAAGACCATCCCCGCCGAGGAAGCCTGGCGTCCTCTTGAGCAGGGCGGCTGCCCGATGCTCAAGAAGTAACAGTTTACGTGTCGCATCGTACCTGTGCCGGAGATACAAGCGCTCGTTTTGTATCTCCGGTGGCGATCCCTCCGCCGCATCCGCGGTAGCCCCGTACGCGACCGCCAGATTATCGAGTGGTCAGTACCGGCGTCCGCCTGCTCGAAATCGACGCCATCAACAGCCGCGTGATGATGCTCCGGATGCGGTCTCATCCACGATGGTAATGTTGCGGCACGAAGGGCATCCGGACTATTTCCATCGGCAACCGCTTGCCTCGCACTTCGGCATAGATCTTGGCTCCAATCGACGCGTGCCCGGCTTCGACGTATCCCATTGCCACCGGCGCGCCCAGCGTGGGTCCGGGCGCACCGCTGGTCACTTTGCCGATCTTACCGGCAGATGGCTCAATGCCGGCAAACAACTCCGTGCCCTCGCGCACGGGCGTCCGATCGAGGCCGCGCAGGCCGATGCGCTTTCGCGTCACGCCACCGCTGAGTTGCCGCTCGATAATCGCCGCGCCAGGATAGCCGCCAGCACGGTCGCCGCCCGGACGGCGCGATTTCGACAACGCCCAGACGAGGCTGGCTTCGACCGGAGTGGTGGTGGGGTCGATATCGTGTCCATAGAGGCAGAGCCCGGATTCCAACCGCAGCGAATCGCGAGCGCCAAGCCCTATCGGCTTGACCTCGGGCTCGGCCAGCAGGTGTCGCGCAAGCTGTTCCGCGCCCGCGGCTGGCACCGATATTTCGTAGCCATCCTCGCCAGTATAGCCGGACCTTGACACGACGCAGTCGGAACCAGCGAGAGAAACTCGCATGACCTGCATGAATTTCATCGTCGTGACCTCAGGGGCCAGCCGCGCAAGTGTGGTGCTTGCAGCCGGGCCTTGCAGTGCGATCAGCGCTCGATCGTCGAGCGGCTCGACGGTGCACTGTGCCGCCAAGTGATCGCGCATGTGCGCGAGATCCTGCTCCTTGCACGCTGCGTTGACGACAACGAGCAGGTCGTCCCCCAACCGCGCAATCATGAGATCGTCGAGAATGCCGCCGTTATCACTCGTGAACAGTGCATAGCGTTGTTGACCGGATGGCAGTCCGATCACATCGACCGGCACCAGTTTCTCAAGGGCGGCAGCTGCGTTAGGCCCGCTGTGGCTCACTTGGCCCATGTTCTAAACGTCGAAAAGTCCGTCGGCTGCGCGCGAAAGCAGATGCTCCTGCAGCACGCCCATTGGAAACTGTACGGGCATCTCATACCCGGCGAACGGCACCATCTTGGCGCCGAGCTCGAGATGAAGCGCGTGTAGTGGTGTGCGGTGTAGCGGGGGGGTGGCGCTAATCATCGATCTCACTCCTGGGCTGGAAATCTCGAACGCAGCGGCTACTGCGGACCTTCGAGGCTGAGGTCGACCATCAACTCGTTGGCGAGGCTTTCGATCGCCGTTCGCAGCTGATCGACGCTAAGACCCTCCGGGATTTGCAGCAGGGCAGTTGCCTTGAACATAGCCTCGCCAGAGAAAGAGGCCACGACACGCTCGGTCTCGAGCTCGAATATGCTGACCTGTTGCGCCGCCAGTAAGCGCGACAGGTCGCGGATGATGCCCGGCCGGTCCAGTCCCACCAGATCGAGTTTCAAGGTCGGGCCCGAAGCTGCCGGGGCGCCGCTCTCCTTCTCGATGATCAGCCTTAGCCCTTGCGCTTCGAGTTTTTTCAATGCTGCCACCAGCGCATCGGCCTTTTCCGCCGGCACGTCGACCAAAAGAATGCCGGCAAACTGACCGGCTAGTCTCGCCATACGGGTGTCGAGCCAGTTGCCGCCGCCCGCCGTTACGGTCTCGGAGACCGCGTTCACGAGGCCGGGGCGATCCTTGCCGATCACTGCCAGTACGAGATGGGTATTCATTCAAGTGCTCCTTTCACTCGCCGGGTGTTCGACCTGCTCATATGCGCTCAGCGGCGGACAACTGCAGACGAGGTTGCGGTCGCCGTGAGCGTTGTCGACGCGACCGACCGGCGGCCAGTACTTCGCGATCCTCAGTGAATCGAGTGGAAAAACCGCTAGCGCGCGCGAATAGGGATGGCGCCATTCGTCTGTGATCGTCGCTGCGGTGTGGGGCGCGTTCTTCAGAGGATTGTCGATCCTATCGAGTTCGCCACTGGCAACGGCTGCGATTTCTTGCCGGATACGGATCATCGCTTCGCAGAACCGATCGATTTCTCCCTTGGGCTCGCTCTCGGTCGGCTCGATCATCAAGGTGCCGGGGACCGGGAACGACATCGTAGGCGCGTGGAAGCCATAGTCGATCAGGCGCTTGGCGACGTCCTCAGCAGTGATGCCGGTTTCGTCCTTGAGCGGACGCAAGTCGACGATGCACTCATGGGCGACGAAGCCGTTGGTGCCAGTATAAAGTATCGGGAAGTAAGGCGCCAAGCGATGGGCAATGTAGTTGGCGTTCAGAATTGCAATCTCGGACGCGCTTTTTAGTCCACCAGCCCCCATAAGCAGAATGTAGGCATACGAGATAGGCAGGATGCTGGCACTTCCCCACGGCGCGGCGGCGACCGCGCCTTCCTTGCGCGTGGCAAAAGCGCGGTGGCCGGGCAAGAAAGGCGAAAGGTGCGCGCGCACGCCGATTGGCCCCACGCCTGGGCCGCCGCCGCCGTGCGGAATACAAAAGGTCTTGTGCAGATTGAGGTGCGAGACGTCGCCACCATAGTGGCCCGGTTGCGCGATACCAACCTGAGCATTCAGGTTTGCGCCATCGATATAGACTTGGCCACCGTGCTCGTGGACGATGTCGCAGATCTCGACGACACGCTCCTCGAAGACGCCGTGTGTCGAGGGATAGGTGATCATGATCGCTGCAAGCGAACTCGCGTGCCTCTCAGCCTTTGCCTTGAGATCGCCGACGTCGACGTTGCCCTTGGCATCGCAGGCAACGACCACGACCTGCATGCCGACGAGCTGTGCCGTGGCAGGGTTGGTGCCGTGAGCGGAGGAAGGAATGAGACAGATGGTGCGGTGCCCTTCGCCGCGGCTGGCGTGCCAGCCACGGATGGCCAGCAAGCCTGCGTACTCGCCTTGCGCTCCCGAGTTGGGCTGCAGCGAGACGGCATCGTAGCCGGTACACGCGCACAGCATGCGTTCGAGTTCGGCGGTGAGCTCGGCATAGCCGGCCGCCTGATCGGCTGGCACGAACGGGTGCAGCCCGCCGAACTCTCTCCACGTCACCGGGATCATTTCCGTCGTGGCATTGAGCTTCATCGTGCACGAGCCTAGCGGGATCATCGTGCGGTCGAGTGCCAGGTCCTTGTCCGCGAGGCAGCGCAGGTAGCGCAGCATTTCGGTCTCTGAATGGTAGGTGTTGAATACCGGATGGGTCAGGAACGGCGTGGTGCGGCGCTGGGCCGCTCCAAGACGGTCTGCGACTTCCGGCTCGACAGCGGTGAAGCTCGGCGCCTTGCCGGCCGCGGCAAACAGCGACCAGAGCCGCTCGACGTCCACCGCCGTCGTGGTTTCGTCGAACGAGATGCCGACGCGGTTCTCATCAATCTCCCGCAGATTGATCTCCAGCGCGCGAGCTGCGTTATGAATCTCGAAAGCGCGGCCGGGAACTTCGACGACGATCGTGTCGAAGAATGCCGAAGTCTTCACTTTGCAACCGATCTGCTCCAGCCCCGCTGCCAGCGTGCCAGTGAGCCGGTGCACGCGCTCCGCAATCAGGGTGAGCCCTTCCGGTCCGTGGTAGGAAGCATACATCGCCGCGATCATCGCCAAGAGCGCCTGGGCGGTGCAGATGTTGCTCGAAGCCTTTTCGCGGCGAATGTGCTGTTCTCGCGTCTGGAGCGCCAACCGGTAGGCTTTGTTGCCGGCACTGTCGATCGAAACACCGACGAGGCGTCCAGGCATATCGCGCTTGAAGGAATCGCGGGTTGCGAAGAAGCCCGCGTGCGGCCCACCGTATCCGAGCGGCACGCCGAAACGTTGTGCAGAGCCGACAGCGACATCCGCGCCGAATGCTCCCGGCGGCTTCAAAAGCGTAAGCGCCAAAAGGTCCGTGGCCACCGCAACGAGCGCTCCCTTGGCATGAAGGGTCTCGACGGCAGAGGCATGGTCGTGGACGTCACCGAAAGTGCCAGGATATTGCAGGAGTGCGCCGAACACGCCGGCATGTTCGAGTCCGGTGCGTGCATCCCCAACTCTCAGCTCTATCCCAACGGGCTCGGCTCGTGTGCGAAGTACATCGATCGTCTGCGGATGACAGTCGGAGGATACAAAAAATACGTTGCTTTTACTTTTCGCCAGACGCCGGCATAACGTCATCGCCTCTGCCGCGGCCGTCGCCTCGTCCAGCAGCGAAGCATTGGCGATCTCCATGCCCGTGAGGTCGCTCACCATGGTTTGAAAGTTGAGCAACGCCTCAAGCCGGCCTTGCGCGATTTCCGGCTGGTAAGGTGTGTAAGCGGTGTACCAAGCCGGATTTTCCAGCAGATTGCGAAGGATGACGGTCGGAGTGAGACAATCGTAGTAGCCCTGGCCAATGTGCGTTTTGTAGACCTTGTTCTTGGCCGCGATGCTACGCAATCTGCCAAGAACCTCGGCTTCGCTCATGGCATCGGCGAGCGCAAGCGGGTGCTGCGACCGTATCGCGCTGGGAACGACCTTATCGATGAGTGCCGCGATCGTCGGTAGGCCCAGTTCCAAGAGCATCTGGGATTGGCCGGCGGCGGAGGCGCCGATATGCCGCCGAACGAATTCATCGTGCTTGGAAAGCTCAGTGAAACTGCGCCTGCTGGTCATGTCTTATCCCTATGTCTTTGCCGGACGAAGCCGCGGGCTAACCATCGCCCGTTCCCGGTCTGCCTAGCTCACGCACTTGCCTTTACGAATGCATCATAGGCGGCCCGATCCATGAGGCCGTCCAGCTCTTTCCGTTCGGTGATGCGCAAACGGTAGAACCAGCCCTTGTCCTCGGGACTTTCGTTGGCGCCGCCCGGCGAATTGACCAGATCCTCGTTTCGCCCGACGACCTCGCCCGAGACTGGCGCGTAGATATCGCTGGCGGCTTTGACGCTCTCCACGACCGCGACCTGCTCTTTTTGCTTGACCATGCGGCCGGCTGCCGGAAGCTCGACGAAGACGACATCGCCAAGCTGCCCGGCCGCATGCTGGGTGATACCGACGGTGCCAACGTCGC
>JANOOW010000362.1:0-2264 GCA_031421555.1 Hyphomicrobiaceae bacterium
CGCCTGCCACGCACCAACCGCGTCTACTTTCTCGAGTGTGCCGCGAACTCCGGCATGGAATGGCGCGGTGCGCAGCTCAACAGCTGCCAGTTCACGCACGGCATGATCCACAACGTCATGTACACCGGCGTACTCTTGAAAACGCTGCTTGACGAAGCCGGCGTCAAGCCGGCTGGCAAGTGGCTTCTGGCTGAGGGAGCGGATTCGGCTGCGATGACCCGATCGATCCCGATCGAGAAGGCGATGAAGGATTGCCTCGTCGCCTTCAAGATGAATGGCGAGGCACTGCGCACCGAACAGGGTTATCCGGTGCGCCTCGTCGTGCCGGGCTGGGAGGGCAACCTCTGGGTCAAGTGGTTGCGCCGGATCGAGGTCGGCGATCAACCGTGGCATACGCACGAGGAAACATCGAAATACACGACGCTGATGCATGATGGACGCGCGCGCCGCTTCACCTATGTGATGGATGCGAAATCGGTGGTGACCAATCCGTCACCGGAAGCGCCGCTGGTGGTCAAAGGCCGCAACGTGCTTTCGGGGTTGGCCTGGTCGGGACGTGGCCGCGTGCCGCGGGTCGACGTGACACTCGATGGTGGCCGCAACTGGCAGGAGGCTCGCATCGACGGGCTAGTGCTCGACAAGTCGCTGACGCGTTTCTATGTCGACTTCGACTGGCAAGGCCAGGAGCTGCTGGTGCAATCGCGCGCGCACGACGAGACCGGCTACGTGCAACCGACGAAGGACGAGTTGCGCAAGCTGCGCGGCGTCAACAACATCTACCACAACAACGGCATTCAAACGTGGCTCGTGCGCGCCAACGGGGAGACCGAAAATGTCGAGATTTCGTAGGCTCCAAGTAGCTGCGTGCGTGTTAATCGCAGCTGCTGGTGCAACCAATATTGCCATGGCGGAGAAGCTCGGCATCGGGCGCGCCCCCTCAGCCGATGAGATCCGCGGTTGGGATATCGACGTGCGTCCTGACGGCCAAGGCTTACCGCCAGGCAAGGGGACGGCGGCGCAAGGCGAAGACATCTATCAGTCGCAATGCGCGTCCTGTCATGGCGAGTTCGGCGAGGGTCGCGACCGGTGGCCGGTGCTGGCCGGTGGTATCGGTACGCTGGTACACGACCGGCCGGAAAAGACGGTTGGCTCCTACTGGCCGTATGCTTCGACGGTGTTCGATTACATCAAACGCGCTATGCCGTTCGGCAATGCGCAATCGCTGAGCAACGACGAGCTGTATGCGGTGACAGCCTACGTGCTGCACCTCAACGACATCATTCCGGATCTGAAATTCGAACTCAATCGCGAGACGCTGCCGAAGATCAAGATGCCGAACGTGGACCAGTTCTACGACGATGACCGGGAGGTTGCTGAAAAGCAGTTCTGGAGGGCCAAGCCGTGCATGCAAAACTGCAAGAAGGAAACGGTTGTCCTTAACCGGGCGCAGACCTTGGCGGTGACGCCGGACGGCAAGACGGGTCCGAAAGTAGATTGATGGCTGCGATACTGCATCGCGATTTGCTGTACGCTCGAGCGAAGTAAAAGATTGAGGAGCTGACCATGACAGATTTTGATAGGCGTTCCGTCGTCGGCGGACTGACGGTTGCTGGTCTCGCTGCAGTTTCCACGACTGCGAACGCAGCTCCCTCCATGCTCAAGCTAGCCGATATCAAGAAGGAAGCCGATGTCGCTTGCCTTTATCACTGCGACTTCGGCGAGACACCGCGCTTCGCGCAAGTACTGAACAATATCGCAAACCACTATTCCGTCTACGGAAATCCACTGGAAGTGCAGCTGGCAATCGTCGCCCATAGCTCCGGCGTTCGCTATTTCCTCACCGACTGGGCAGGCTCACCCTGGAAGGATGACGCGCTCGACCCCGCTATTTTCGAGCGCATCCAGAACGTCGCGAAGAACGGGCTCAAAGTGTACCTTTGTGACATCACCTTCGAGCGCCTGAAACTTGACCGCGGCAAGGTGCGTACCGCCGACTTCATCAGCTTCGTGCCGTCGGGCGTGGCAACAGTGGCAGCTCTGCAATCGAAGGGCTTCGGCTACATGAAGATCGGCTGAAGTGCCAGAACGGCAGAGGCAAATTCAATGGTCAGCAGTACACAGCCTGATTTGATGGCGGTCGATTGGTCGAAGATCCCGCCACCGGTTGACGATGGCGCGGCCGATCATTTGACCGGTACGAAGCTTGCCGGCATCGCGCTGCCCGCTACCGATGGTTCGCGCGTTTCGCTGAGCGAGCTTGCCGG
>JANOOW010000363.1:0-6542 GCA_031421555.1 Hyphomicrobiaceae bacterium
TTGCGGGCTGCCTTTTTCCACTTCGGCGTTGCCGATAATCGTCATCGCGAACTGACTGGTTGCCGGCTACGCCGGCAAAATCGACAGGTTGGCCTTCGGCAGCTGGTCGAGCAGGCGTCTCGACGGCCCGTTTTTTGATTCGGGTCTCCGCCGGATGCAGGCGCATTTGCAGTGCGTCGAATGACGAGCTTCCATCGATCGCGATCACCAACTCACCATCCCTTGATCATAATGTCGCCGCCGCCGGTCGAGGGAAACGTACTACGTAAAGCTGGCCAACTTTCAAAACGACCATCTGCGGCCTGTGCGGGCGCTGCCGACACAATCACCGCTATCACAGCCCAGCCGATGAAGTTCATGCCAATCCCCCTTGCGTGTCCTTACTTCATGACAGCTACGGGCGCGGAGACACAAAGTTGCAAACACTGGCGATTTTTGTTTGCATGCCCAGCGTGCTATCGAGCGGTAACGAAACTCAGCAGGATTCGTCATGTCCGATCTAGAGCATCGCGCTAACCGGAGCGGTTTAATCAGGATCCGTGACGGGCTAAAGCTGCATGTTACGCATTGGCCGGCGGGATCGTCTTCGGGATCGCCACCGATCCTGTGCCTGCCAGGCCTGACGCGTAACGGCCGCGATTTCGCCGACGTTGCCGCCGCTTTGAGTTCCGGCTCCGACGCCCGCGACGTGTTCGCACTCGATGCCCGCGGGCGCGGTCTATCGGATCGCGATCCGGATTGGCGCAACTATTCGGTCCCGACCGAAGCGCAGGACGTCATCGACGTGATGGCGGCCCTCGATCTGCACCACGCGGCTATTCTGGGCACCTCGCGCGGCGGTCTCGTTGCGATGGTGCTGGCGGCAATCCAGCCAAACCTGGTCGGATCGGTCGTTCTCAACGACATCGGACCGGTGATCGAACGGGAAGGCCTGTTACGCATCGCGGGCTACGTCGGCCGCATGCCGCTACCGAATTCGTGGGACGATGCCACCCGCATGGTGGCCGACGTCAGCCGCAAGGCGTTTCCGGCAGTCTCCGAAGCAACGTGGAGCCGTGTTGCACGGGCTTGGTTCAACGACGAGAACGGCCGGCCCGTTCCGGGTTACGACACCAACCTTGGCCGCTCGTTCTCGGCTACCGATGCCGCCCCTCCGACACTTTGGCCGCAGTTCGACGCTCTGAAACATGCGCGCGTGCTCGTAGTTCGCGGCGAGACTTCGGATCTGCTCAGCCCCGAGACGGTTCGCAAAATGCAGGCGCGGCATCCCAATTGCACAAGCCACGTCGTCAAAGGCCAGGGGCATGCGCCGTTGCTGATGGATGAGCCGACGATAAAAGTCATCGAGGGCTTCTTTGCGCAACCGACGGGGCACCGGACCACCGCCAACACTGCAACCTAGCCGCGTCTACTTGATTACAATCGACCAGCCGATCGCATCGGCGAGCAACCCTGCGAGAATTCCGGCTGCAATCGGTACGAAGCTCGAAGCTATGATGCGCAGCGCGACGAAGCGCCAGCCCATGATCGGACCTTCGTATGCGATCACGCGATGAAACGCATAGACCGACCAGCCGGTGATGAGTGCGATAACCTGCGGGCCACCGGCGCCGTCACGCGCGAGCAAGATGGCGATCGGAAACGACACGATCGGCCCGCCGGGCAGCAGGCCGCCGAACAGCGAAGCGAGCGTTATCCCAGTGAGACCGGTCGCGGGCCCCAGCAGCGCCACGATCGCCCGATCCGGGATCAATTCGGCAAGGCATGAGGCAGCAATCAGCGAGAACGGCAAGCGGATCGCCAGGCGGGAGCCCTCGTCGACGGTAAAGCGGGCTGCCCGCATGATCGACGCGGGATCTTGCTGACGGGCGAAGTACCCAGCGACGCAGGTCGCAAGACCCAGAATGATCAGGGACGAAATCATACTGGATCCTTCAACCGCTCAACTGCGGCAGGGCGTTCGATCAGGAGGGGACCACGGGCGAGAACGCGAGCTAGCGCACCAGCGAGTATGGGCAGCGGCAATGACGTCAATACGCGCACGATGACGAACTCGTGGCCCAGCAACGGCCACTCCCAGATCACGACGCGATGGACACCGATCACCGACCACGCCGTCACATATGCGATCACCGCGCCGACGTCGGCCCCGGCGACAAATAGAGCATAGACGATGGGGAACGCGGCGAAGGGGCCACCTGGCGTCAGGGCCCCGAGGGCCGTTGCAAGCACGAGGCCAGCCCATCCCGATTGGGCGCCGAGAATGGGGGCAATCCGTCTCGGGTCGGCCAACTCACGCGCCAGACCGCCTAGCATCATGCCGAGCGCGATCATCGGCACGACGCTCGCAAACAATCGTACGGCTTGGCCGAGCGCATGCGTCAACGCCGCCGGGCCCTTCGCCCAGTAGACAAGACCGGCGGATACGACGGCGAGCGCCATGAAGAAGATCATGCTCCCGTCGAAGAACGGCTTGGTGACGGATCGCGACGTCTCTCGCATACTTTGAACCCCGGGCGGGCCGACAGGCGGCTGCCTTGAGTGCCATAAGCCCAGCCTCCATGTCACCCTGGCCGCAGCGCAGCCCACCTGCGCGACTGCGACGTAAGCGCTCTGGTCGCACAAGACGAGACTGGCAGGCCGGCGCGCCGTCGCCTAAGCTCGACGCTCGGATGATGCCTATCGCCGGGAGAGATACATGTGGTCAGTGAAGCTGCGGCTTATCGTGACGCTTGTTTTCATCATCACGGCCGGTATCGCGCCGTCGGTAGAAAGCGCGACGACGGTTGCACCCGACCGTTGCCTCGCGTTCGCGCAAGGGCCAAAATTCGGGCCGCGCATCGAGCAAGCCGCCTTTGTGCCCGCTCAGCTAAAGCCCTCGGAAGTCCGCCTGACGTTTCTCGGCCACTCGACGTTCCTGATCGAGAGCAGCAAAAATGTGCGTATTGCAACCGACTACAACGACTACTACCGCCCTAACGTCGTGCCAGACGTCGTCACGATGAACCGGGCCCACGACACGCATCATTCGAACAATCCAGACCCGGGTATCAAACACATCCTGCGCGGCTGGAATCCCGATGGCGGCCCAGCTCAACACGACCTCACGATCAGCGATGTGCGGGTGCGGAACATCCCGACCAATACGCGGGATTTTCAAGGAGGCACCAACGTTTACGGCAACTCGGTGTTCGTGTTCGAAGTTGCCGGACTTTGCATCGCGCACCTGGGCCATCTGCATCACACGCTTACGGTGCAGCAGCTGGCACAACTCGGCCAAATGGATGTCGTGCTGGTACCCGTCGACGGCAGCTACACCATGGATCTCGACGGCATGATCGAGGTATTGAAAGCGATCAAGGCACCGCTGATGATCCCGATGCACTACTTTTCCAGCTTCACGCTCGATCGGTTCATGACGCGGGTGCGCGGCTCGTTCGATATAGAGGAAAGCATGACGCCGGCCATTACCGTGTCGCGTGAGACATTACCGGGCAAACAAAAGGTCCTTGTGTTGCCCGGCCGGTAGCTGACCCAATCAACGATACCGCTTCTGCGGCGGCCGCGAGTTGGCGGAGGGCGGCGGCCCGGACCTGACGTCCTTGTGGCGGAAGTTGATGCGCCCCTTTGTCAGATCGTAAGGGGTCATCTCAACCGTGACCTTGTCGCCCGCCAAGATGCGGATGCGGTTTTTCTTCATGCGGCCTGAAGTGTAGGCGATCACTTCGTGACCATTCTCCAGCTTCACACGACAACGGGCATCGGGAAGCACTTCGCTCACGACACCTTCGAATTCCAGTACTTCTTCTTTAGCCATGGGGCTCCCTTGGGATTGACCTTGCAGAAACGCTCTCGGCGGGCAGACGTCAAGCCTGCCCGCGCGTTTTTTTGGGTCATCCACCATTACGTCGGTGTTTCAGAGCGCCCGCAAATTGACTGCGGACGATTTGCCGTTCCGGCCCCGCTCTAGATCATATGATAGCTTCTGGCCTTCCCGCAGGCCTGTCATGTTAGCGCGCTCGACCGCGGAGATGTGTACAAATATGTCTGCCCCGCCCTCATCTGGTTGAATAAAACCGTAGCCTTTTTGGCCGTTGAACCACTTAACAGTGCCGGTCGCCATCTTCATTCCTCTGGTAGTACCGCCGGCCCACGCGGAATTGCCGTGGGTCGTCAAATCACACGATGACGGTCCAGGTGGCCGGTAGAGCCTTGCCGAGAAGTGCACCCAGTGAATTCGACCGAACTTTTATGATCCACGGGAGGCCGATCAGCAACAGAAAAACAACAAAATGCGCTCTGTCAACCGTAGCGATTGGAAAGAGTGTAATGTCCCGATAGTGACTTCGCGACGCTTGAACGATCAAACGTTGGCACAATTCGTCAACGCAGCCGAACTCCAGACGCGCATCTTACTTTGCGGCCACGCAGTACACCTGGCCGAAACGCGGGAAATGACAATTATGGCGACAAGCTCGAATTCCCTTTCGGCGGCCTCGATTGCGGTCGGCTTCGTAGCAGCGGCCATTGCCGTTATCACCGTTCATCAGTCGATCATTTACGGCTTGGGCGCGGCTAAGATCCTGCCGGCGAGCGTAAAGGCTTGGTCGATGGCGCCGGTTGCGCCCTACGCGGTGCCGAAAATCGTCAACGACATGTTTTGGGGCGGTCTATGGGGCGCGCTATTTGCAGCAATCTGGCCGAAGTTGCCTGGCGGCGCGATGTGGCTGCGCGGTTTGATTTTTGGGCTGGCGATTGCGCTTATCAGCAACTGGACGCTGCTGCCCTTTATCAAGGGCACGATCTTCAAGATACCCAACCAGGTCTATTTCGCGGGCTTCGACCCAACCCGTATGATGGCCACGCTGTTGATCGCCGGCGGGTTCGGACTGGCGACTGGCTTGTTCTTTTCGGTCTTGCGTGGCCGCACTGACTAGCGCCACTCATGACGTGGGCCGCGCAATCACCGGGCCCACGCGCGACTGTACTAGGCGTCGTCGCCGTCTTCCTTGCCCGCGGTCGACATACCCTTGAGCTTGGCCAGCACGCGTGCCTGCTCCTCGGCTTCGGTCTCGGCCTTTGGCGCATCTTTCTCTTTGGGTTGCATGATCGACGTGCCGCTGAACCCGGTCGTCTCAGCCGTCGGCAACAGCGTACCCGCACGCTCCTGGTCGGGAATGCCGGCGTCGCGACGCTCTTTAGCGGCCCGTGCAGCGGCTTTGCGCACCTCGGCATCGAGATCGATTTGTGAGCACAAACCCATCGTTACCGGATCCTGCGGCACGAGATTGGGCGAATTCCAATGCGTGCGGTCGCGGATCTGCGCGATCGTCGGCTTCGTCGTGCCGACCAGGCGCATCAATTGGCTGTCTTTCAACTCGGGATGATTGCGCAGCAGCCAAAGGACGGCGTTCGGGCGGTCATGGCGGCGCGAGACCGGCGTGTACTTTGGGCCCTTCTTCGTCTTGACCGGCGGAACCTCGACCTTGGATGCAGCCAACCGGAGCTCGGCGCCTTCGTCTTCCTCGGCGCGCTTAATTTCCTCGCGGGTCAACTGGGCGGAGGCAATCGGATCCATGCCCTTGATGCCGGCCGCAACGTCGCCGTCGGCGATACCTTTGACCTCGAGTAGATGCATGCCGCAGAAGGTCGCGATCTGATCGAACGACAGCGACGTGTTCTCGACCAGCCATACGGCGGTCGCTTTAGGCATCAGGGGCTAGCGGTCGCTCATGAGGTCTCTCCTGCTGCCGGGCCGATGGAAGCGCGGCGGCGAAATGTAAGTGGGATGTCAAGGATTGGCCGCAGATATATCGGCCTGCCTGCAGCAACGCAACACTATTGATGGGTTATTACAAAGATGACGGGCGCAGCACTGGCGGCCACTTTACCATTGACCGGGAAGATTTGCCGGGGATTAATGCGAAAAGGTCACATGAACGGTTATGCGCCTTTGATAGTGGCGGGGGCTGGCCATTTTCTCTTTGCGATTCAACGCAAGCCGGTCTCCGGCTTGGTTTTGGCGTTAAATTGGGAGCTGTGCGGCGGATGGCGAGGCCACGGAGATGGATGTGGCTACTCCTCGCAATGAGCCTGACGACCGGTCTGGAAACTGCGCCAGGCGGCGCTCAGCAGACTAGCCCTCCAGTTGCGGCACAAAAAAGGCCTAGGCCGGGCCTTATTCCGAAGGCACCCGTCACCCCCCCGGCCATCCAGCAAGTGCCTGGAGCGCCCGCTGGCGAACAGGCGCCCAATCCGCCACCGCCAGACACGCGGGAGACGGTGCAGGCCGACGTCTCGACCCGCAGTGTCTCGATCACATCGAGTTTCACCGGCACCGAAATCGTGGTGTTCGGCGCGGTCGACAACAGCCGCCAATCGAGCGCCGAGTCTGGTCTTTACGATGTCGTCATCGTGCTCGAAGGGATGCCTAGCCGCATCGTTTCCCGGCGCAAGAGCAACGTCGCCGGCATCTGGATCAACACGCAATCGGTCACCTTCGAAAGCATTCCGAGCTACTATGCGATCGCCTCGACGCGGCC
>JANOOW010000364.1:0-10599 GCA_031421555.1 Hyphomicrobiaceae bacterium
AAGCGGCGACCTGCTTGGCCGCAATCGACTCCGTGGCAAGATTGAGTGCCGCCACGTAGTCCGGCTTGCCCGATCCGAGCAAGGGCACGCTGGAAACCACCATAATCTCGGCCGGGACGCTCAGTTCGGTCGCACCCTTCGCTTTTGCATGCCGCAGAAATTGCTCGCGAGTCGCGGTTGCATCGGGCGTAATCAAAATCAGCCGTTCGCCCTTGCGTACATCGGGCATCGAGACGACCACCGAGACCACCGACGGCCAGATCTCCGCCGCCATTGCTTCCACTGCCGATAGCGACACCATTTCACCGGCAATCTTGGCGAAGCGTTTCGCGCGTCCCTTGATGGCGATGAAGCCCTGCGCGTCGATCGTCACGATGTCGCCGGTATCGTGCCAACCTTCGGCTGGCGGTTCGAGCACGCCTGGATTTTCGGCGCGGAAGTAGCCGAGCATCACGTTCGGCCCGCGCACATAGAGACGTCCGCCCTCTTCGATGCCGGGAACTGGATCGAGCCGCGCTTCCATTAGCGGTGCGAGGCGGCCGACGCTGCCGGCACGGTTGGCGAGCGGCGTGTTGATCGCAAGTACCGGTGCGGTTTCGGTGACGCCGTAGCCTTCGAGAATACGCACACCGAACTTCTCCATATAAAGATCGCGCGTGCGCTGCTTGACGGCCTCCGCGCCGGCCAGGATCAAGCGCAGCGAACGGAAGTCGTACGGATGCGCGACGCGGGCATAGCCGTTGAGGAACGTATCGGTGCCGAACATGATCGTCGCGTTCGATCCGTAAACGAGTTCGGGCACGATGCGATAATGCAGCGGCGACGGGTAGAGATAGACCGGCACGCCATTCAGCAGCGGCATCATCAGACCGGCGGTCAGGCCGAACGAATGAAACACCGGCAACACGTTGAACACCTTGTCGTCGCCATTGACCGAAATTCGAGCCAGTGACTGGATCGCGTTGGCGAGGATGTTGATGTGCGAGAGCACGACACCCTTCGGCGTCCCTTCGGAACCCGATGTGAACAAAATCGCGGCCGGGTCCGACGGTTTGCGGGCCACCTGCGGCTTGGCTCCCTGCCACAGGCCGCGCAGCTTGTCGGCGAGCGTGATCGTCGGGCGCACATCTTCGAGATAGACGATGCGCACTTGTCCGCCCAGTTTTTCCACCAGCTCGCTGAGTTTGGCTTTATCGATAAAGGCGCGTGACGTGAGGATGACCTCAACCTTTGCAGCCTTGCACGCGGCAGAAACGTTAGCCACTCCCGCCGTGAAGTTGATCATGGCCGGCACGCGGCCGATCGATTGCAACGCAAAGAAAGTCACCGCGACGCCGGCCGAATTCGGCAGCATCACGCCGACCGCCGCACCTACCGGCGCATACTGGGTCAGCTTGGCGCCGAGAACCTGCGCGCCGGTGATCAGCTTGCCGAACTTGAGCTTGGTGCCCATCGGATCTTCGATGATGACCCGTCCGGTGTCGCGTGTGGCTTTTGCCTCGGCCAGCGCCTCGAAGAGTGTGCGCTGCATGTTGGCGGTCTCGACTGCAGTATCGACCATGATGTCTTGCAGCTTCGCACCGGCTGCCTGACGCCGCATCTTCCCCTTCAGGGCCGGATCAACTTCGAGCTTGCGGCGCGGCAGGATTGTCACCGTGACTTTCGGGAACCAAGCCTTCCTCGTCTGCGAGCGCTTGAGGTAGCTCAACGTCGAGCGCTCGGCGCCATCGATCCGCACCGGCACGATCCAGGCGTCGGCCTTGTCGGCGATCATCGCCGAGCCATCGTAGACCTTCATCAATCCGCCGGTGACCGTGACGCGGCCCTCGGGAAATATCACGAGTTGCTCACCAGCCTTGACGGCGTTGACCAGATTGCGCGTACCGAGCGGCTTGGTCGGATCGATTGACTGGAAGTTGACGAGCTTGAGGAACGGCTTCGCCCACCACGTTTTTGCGATGCCGCTATCGACCGCGAACGAGGCGTGGCCGGGCAAAATCGAGTGCAGTACCGGCGCATCGATCAGGCTGACATGGTTCGGCGTGATGACCGCGCGTTCGCCGGCGGGTGGTAAGTTCTCCAGGCCCTTCACCTCAAGCCCGTAGAAGGTCTTGAACACAAACGCCGCTAGATCGCGCACGCCGTCCCGACCCCAGGCACGCAGCACCAGAACCATGACGACTAGGTTGGCGAGGCCAAGACCGATGAACAACGAGACGATGCCCACGCCCATCGCCTGTAGCCCGGCGAGCAGCAGCGTCGCCGCTGTCATAAAGGCGGCCGACAGCACGTTGCAGGCGGCGATCACGCGTGCCCGGCGCTCGATCGGCGCCCAGCTTTGCACGGCGGCAAACGAAGGCACGATGAAGAGGCCACCGCTGGCTGCTAATCCAAACAGGCCGAAGCCCAGGTGCAGGCCCCAAGGTGAGGCGATGAAATCGGCGACGGTGACGACTTTACCGGCAATAGGTGGCGTGACGTTGGAGATCGCCCAGGCAAGATCGAGACAGAAAAAGCCCATCAGCAATGCCGCGATCGGCACCAGCGCCATGTTGGGCCGGGTCCGGCTCGCGCGTGCCGCCATCACCGAACCAACCGCGATGCCGACCGTGAAGATCAACAGAGCGACCGTCAGCAATTGCTCGCTACCGCCGATACGAGTCTTGGCGAGCGCCGGTAGCAGCGACAAGGCGACGGCACCCACGAGCCAAAACCAGCTGGTGATCATGCCACCGATCCACAGGCGGTTGTCGCGCTTGAGATCGCGCAGCAGGGCAACGGTCGACGACCACGGGTTGGTATCGATGACGAGGTGTGGCGCACGCTCGCCGGTGGGTGGGATGAGCGTTGCCGACACCCAGCACGCAACCGCCAAAGCAATGACGCTGAGTGCAACCAACCAGGCATGACCCTGATCGGCAGCGGCCAAGCCGCCGGCAATCGTGCCACCTAGGATGGCAGCGAACGTTGCGCCTTCGACCAGCGCGTTGGCGGCCGGCAGCTCGTTCGTCTCCATGTGATCGGGGAGGATGCCGTACTTGATCGGCCCGAACAGTGCGCCGATGACGCCAAACAACCCGAGCGCGACGAACAGCAGCGGCACCCAGTGGAAGTAGAAACCGAGCGCTGCAATGCCGGCAATGGGGATTTCGGCCAGCTTCAAACGCTGTGCAAGCCAAGCCTTGTCGAACCGGTCGGCCAACTGGCCGCCGAGCGCCGACAAAATGAAGAATGGCGCGATCAGTACTGCGCCGGCCAGCGTGACCAGTACCGGACCTTGGTCGCTCGCGACCTGGAACAGAATCAGGATGATCAGCGCGTTTTTCACAAAGTTGTCGTTCAACGCCGAGAAGAACTGGCACCAGAAAAGTGGTGCGAACTTCCGTGACGTCATCAGCGATTGAAACATGGTCGAGACCTTCAGTGGCTATGTTGAACAACAAAGGAAAAATACACGATCGGACAGTATACCCGCTTTCGATCTATCGGGGACAACCCGACAAACCGTTAACGATGCTCTCTGTACGTGGAATTTCACGCAGCAAAGAATTGGCCGGTTGCACGAGCATTGTATCGCGATCAATCACCAGCATGGTTGCCGCGTGGATAGGCCCCAATAAGGCGTTGGCGATCCGCTGCATGAGACCGGGGAACGGTGCCAAAGCGTCGGGAGCAGTGGGTCTGCCAGTCATTCCCTCACCT
Source organism: Hyphomicrobiaceae bacterium (assembly GCA_031421555.1). Taxonomy (GTDB): domain Bacteria; phylum Pseudomonadota; class Alphaproteobacteria; order Rhizobiales; family Hyphomicrobiaceae; genus JAKFWF01. Next base: position 3,703 of record JANOOW010000364.1, read on the forward strand.
CCAATTCCTGTATGAACTTAGTTCACACTGCGTACCACTTGCGTGAACTTTGTTCAAGATGTTTCTTTTGACCGGCAATCGCTGCACGACGGCACGCGCGGCTTCCTCGATCAGCTCGAACGAATAATCTTCGCGAGCCCGGTGTTCTTCCACCTAATCCGCTATTGGTGGGCGATATGAACAACGTCTCAGGCGATCGCCACACTAGCGGCGGGGAAGCGTCGAAATTCGCGCGCAGTTGACGGGCAGGTTCGTTCGAACACTGAACGAACCATCAGAAGTGCTGTGCTGAAAAATATCCGCGAACTCGATTTCGGCCCGCCCCATCCCGGCGAAATCCTACGGGAAGACATGATGCCCTGGCTGCAACTGGCGACAACTGGTCTCGCCGATAAGCTGCATTTATCCAGCGAGGCCGTCGACGATCTGTTGGCGGAACGCAGCGCGGTGACGGCTGAGATTGCTACTCGTCTCGCCGCAAACTTCGGCCACTCGGTCCGCTTCTGGCTCGGTCTGCAAACGCAGCACGACCGTTGGACCGCGCGATCTGCATCGCAACCGGTTTAGTCCGAGGCGATTCTTCTCGAAACAATGTGGAGACCAGCTGGAGGGTTGATTCCGCGGCTGGTGTGGGTGCTCGCACGGCGCTAGGTGCAAAAATCGAATGCTATCCGCGCTGCTCAAAGCTGCGGCGACGTGGGGCCTCGGGACAAGCCCGAGGATGACACTTTTGTTGTTGTACCACTTTCGCGGCCATACAAGATCGTCAGCTGCCCAGCGAAACGCCGAGTTCTTTCTCGACCCACTGCTGCGTGCGATCGAGCGCCTTGCTCAATGCATCGAACATCGAGTTGATCTCTTCGGCCGTGATCACCAGCGGCGGACACAGCGCGACCGAGTCGCCGCCAACGGCCCGGCAAATCAAACCCTCATCCTGAGCGAACTGCACCACCTTGCCACCGACGCCCTGACGCGGCTCGAAGCTCTCCTTGGTCTTCTTGTTCTTCACCAGTTCGAGTGCGCCGATCAGGCCGATGCCGCGGGCCTCACCGACCAGCGGGTGCTCGCCGAGTGCCTTCAGCCGCGACGTGAACACCGGCGATACCGTCTGCACGTGGCGCACGATGTTGATGCGCTGGTAGATCTCGATCGTCTTGTTGGCGACGGCGCAGGCAACGGGGTGCCCCGAATACGTAAAGCCGTGCGCGAAGATGCCGAGCTTTTTGCTCTCGTCCACCAAGGCCTGGTACACCGGCTCGGATACCGTGATGGCGCCAAGCGGCATGTAGGCCGAGGTGATCGCCTTCGCCATCGAAACCGTATCCGGCCGGATGTTGAACGTTTCCGAACCCCACCAATTGCCGGTGCGCCCAAACCCGCAGATGACCTCATCGGCGATGAAGGCGATGTCGTGACGGGTCAGCACGGCTTGGATTTTTTCGAAGTAGGTCCGCGGCGGTATGATGACACCGCCAGCACCTTGCACCGGCTCGGCGATGAAGGCCGCGATCGTCTCCGGATCCTCCTTGTGGATCAGATCTTCCAGGTTTTTTGCCAGGCGGGTCGCGAAATCTTCCTCGCTCTCACCCGGTTCGGCCATCCGCCAATGATGCGGCGCTTCGGCGTGAACGACGCGCGACATCGGCAAATCGAAATCGGCATGGAACACCGGCAGGCCGGTGAGGCTGGCCGATGCGATCGTCACGCCGTGGTAGCCGCGCATCCGGCCGATGATCTTCTTCTTGCGCGGTTTGCCGCGAGCGTTGTTGTAATACCACTGCAACTTGATCTGCGAATCGTTGGCCTCACTCCCCGAACTGGTGAAAAAAACCTTCGACGTCGGCGCGGGTGATATCTCCTTGATCTTCTCGGCAAGCGCGATCGCCGGCTCGTGGCTGCGTCCACCGAAGAGGTGGGTGAACGAGAGCTTGCGCATCTGGTCGGCCGCCGCTTGCACCAACTCCTCGTTGCCGTAGCCGAGGCCCGTGCACCAAAGACCGGCAAGGCCTTCGATATAGCGCTTGCCGTTGGTGTCGTAGATGTACACGCCTTGGGCGCGCTCGAGCACCAATGGCCCCGTCGTGCGGTGTGTGGCAAGATTGGTCGTCGGATGAAGTAGCGTCTCGACATCGCGCGTTTCGAAGTTCGACAATTGACGCATGACAGTCTCACCCTGATGTTTTGGCCACTATTCGAATCGACGTTAGCGTGCAACTGGGCTCGACGCAAAATCTCAGATGTGATTGCGATAACACCCCGGCGCATGGCTGATTGTGATATGCGGAGCATCGCAATCACTTGGAGCGGCGTTAACTCGATACGATGGCACTGAAACTACCCGACGACCAGAAGGGCTTGAGCCGTTGGACGGTGCGCTTTGCGCTGTTCAGTGCGGCGCTTGCCGCGTTCGCCCTTATTGCGCACCGGCTGTTCGCCATGCCGACGCCGGTAGCGCTCAACCTCGGCAAAGTCGTGCTGGCCGGAGCGGCGCTAGCCCTCCTCCTCGGCATCGCGTCGAGCCTGCGCATTTGGCATCGCGGCACCGGTGGCGGGCTTGCCACCCTCTTTGGAATGATGGTTGCAGGCGGCCTCCTGGTGTGGCCAGCCGCGCTCCTGCCGGCAATGCGTGGATTGCCGCATATCAACGACGTCACGACCGATGTTCAATCGCCGCCCCGGTTCATCAACCTTGCAAAGGCGCGCGCTCCCGGCGCCAACGGCGTCAATTATCCCGGTGAAGGATTTGCTGCGCTGCAAGTCAAAGCCTATCCCGATATCCGCACCTTCCAGGTCGATCGCTCGGCGGAGGAAGCGTACGAGCTCGTGCTCGCAGCGCTCCGCTCCAAAACGATGAAGTTCAAGCCGGTAAGCGAGGAGCCACCGAAAGGTAAGTTCGGGCAGCCAGGCTGGATCGAGGTCGTCGATCGCACGCTCATTTTGGGCTTCACCGACGACGTAATCATCCGCGTCGACGGTGACGCGAACAACGCGCGCATCGATGTGCGCTCAGCTTCGCGGTATGGATCGCACGATCTGGGCCGTAATGCGCAGCGCGTGCGTCGCATCCTGAAGGAGATCCAGGCACAACTCGAAGCGACCGTACCGAACGCCGACGGGTCGCGCGTCGCTCGCCTCAAGGGCCGCGGATCGAAGACGCTGGTGCCTAAACGGCAGAAAGAGGCTGATCAGGCGTCATCGGCCCGTCGCAGCGGACAAGACCGCGCGAAATCAGATGCTCAACGTGGGCCTGCACCGAAAGAGAAGCTGCCCTCACGAGACGCTCGTCAAGTCCCTGGTACACGCGGCTGACGATTGTCCGGATCGTATTCGTGCCGTCACGGATTGCCCCCAGTATCGCTTGCTCCCGCCATGTCCGGTGGACGATGAACGCCTTCACGACACGTGCCGGATTTTCGATACGGCCACCGTGTCCCGGTAGATAGGCATCGTCGCCGTGCGCCCGGTCCAGCAGCTTATGGAGTGAAGCGATGTAGTCGGCCATGTTGCCTTCGGGCGGCGCGACCACGGTCGTATTCCACGCCATCACGTGATCGCCGGAAAACAACAGCCGCCGGTCTGCCAGCGCGAAGCACAAATGATCGGGCGCGTGGCCCGGCGTGAACACCGCTTCAAGTTCCCAGTCCGAACCGCTCAGCTTGTCGCCATGGCGCATGACGATGTCTGGCGCGAAATCCTGGTCGACGAATTCCGAACCGGATGGGCTCGAACGGATGTCGCCGGGCTTCAGCGCAGTGCGGCCAAACCCGCAAGTGACGGCGCCGGTCGCGCTCAAGATCTTCGCCAAGCCATCGGTGTGATCGCGGTGGGTATGGGTAATGAGGATGCGGCTGACGCGGCGGCCGGCAATCGCTTTCATGGTAGCATCGAAATGGGCGGGATCATCCGGGCCGGGATCGATCAGCGCGAGATCCGTCGTGCCGACCAGATACGTGTTCGTGCCCTTGAATGTGAACAAGCCCGGGTTGTTGGCGACGATGCGCGTCACGCCGGGTGCCAATTCCATCGGCACACCGTAATCGAACACCATCGTCTTCTTGAACGTCAGTTCGGCCGTCATCGCCACGTGCCTCTCAATTCAGTTCGCTGACCCGTTCCCAAACGAGTATGCGGTGCTGGTTGATGCCTTGCCACGGGCGGGGCGGGGGAACAAGGATCATCCGGCCGCCATCGAACTTCACGCCCCGGATTTGATCACCACCGACCCAATGAGCGTTGGATGATCCGTCGACGTGAGTGATGAGGGTTTCGCCGTCGAATTCGAAGTTGCCGCTGTAGGAGTTGAACTCGCGCACCGTTTCGCCGGCCGGAAGTTCCGTGCGCGCGTCGCTTATCACCGCGATCATGCGGCCGTCCGCGCCGAACACCACCACGCCGTGTGGTTTTGGCCCGTATGGCTGCCGCATGACTTTGCCGCGATCGTCGGTAGCGCTGGTCGAGACGAGACGCCACGTGCCGATCAGCGAACGCAATATTTCGAATGACATTGGTTTTCTCCCGGCAAAACGCTTCGAGACCCTTTGCCGAACTGACGGGCACTGTCAAACGCGGTGGAGCCGGGGCGCTGCAGCGGCAGCCACCAGGATCTCTATCGCTGTGGCGCATCAAGGTGCTGCAATTCTGCAATGAAGTGGTAGGAATGGAGCCTGGATTGGTTGGGACACCAGGGGCGCGATGACGGGTAAGACGAAGATACGGGAGACGAAGCCTGCGGAAGTTATGATCGCCGCCCTCGAGGCTAGCGAAGAATCGTTTGCCGCGGTTGCGAAGATCGAATCACCAGCCGCCGCCGCTACGCCGTCGATGGCGCAGTTCCTCGAAATCAAGGCGGCCAATCCGGACAGCATTCTGTGGTACCGGATGGGTGATTTCTACGAACTGTTCTTCGAAGATGCGGTGGTCGCGTCGGCGGCGCTCGGCATCGTGCTGACCAAGCGCGGCAAGCACATGGGCCAGGATATCCCGATGTGCGGCGTGCCGGTGGTGCGCGCAGACGATTACCTGCAACGGCTGATCCGCAAGGGCTACCGCGTTGCCGTATGCGAACAGCTCGAAGACCCGGCAGAAGCACGCAAGCGCGGCTCCAAGGCTGTCGTGCGCCGCGATGTCGTGCGCCTGGTCACGCCCGGTACGTTGACCGAAGACGCGTTGCTCGATTCCAAGACGCGCAACTATTTGACCGCAGCATATGCAGCGCCCGGTGGTGGATATGCGCTCGCCTCCCTCGATATATCCACCGGCGAATTTGAAGTCGGCACCGCGCAATCAGCCGACCTTGCTGGCGAGATCGTGCGCTTGTCGCCAGGCGAAGTCATTGCCGCCGACGACGTGCTGCGCGACGCGGAGTTCAAGCGCTGGCTCGGCGTCATAGGCGCGGCTTCGACCCCGGTTGCGCCCGCCAGTTTCGATGCCATGAACGGCGAACGCACGCTGAAGGAGAGGCTGAAGGTCGTCGACCTCGGCGCGTTCGGCGGCTTCTCGCGCGCGGAGCTCGCAGCCGTCGGTGCGCTGCTGACCTACGTCGACCTCACCCAGTTGGGACACAAACCGTCTTTGCGTGCGCCCCGCCGCAGCGGGCCCGAAGCGACACTCGTGATCGATGCCGCAAGCCGCGCCAGCCTTGAACTCGTCCGCTCGTCATCTGGCGATAAGGACGGCAGCCTGCTCGGCGCGATGGATATGACGGTCACGGCGTCCGGCGCCCGCGAGCTGGCCGCGCGTATTGCCAGTCCGCTGAAGCACGCAGGCACAATCAACGCGCGGCTCGATGCGGTTGGCTTACTTGTCGAACGGGAAAGTCTGCGCGAGCGATTGCGCGATCAATTGCGATTGGCGCCTGACATTGCGCGGGCAAGTTCGCGGCTGGCGCTGCAGCGCGGCGGTCCGCGCGATCTCGGTGCGATTGCGCAAGGCCTCGCGTCGGCCGCGATGTGCGCTCGTCTCCTGCGGGAGGAGGCGATGGGGTTGCCGGACGATTTGGCGCGGGCTGCGGACAGGCTGGAAGGCGTGTCGCCGAAGATCGCGACCGAACTTTCCCGCGCGCTCATCGATGAGCCGCCACATCTGAAACGCGACGGCGGTTTCATTCGCGAAGGCTTTCGCGAGGATCTCGACAAGGTGCGCTCGCTCGGCGCGGACAGCCGGCGCGTGTTGGCCGTGCTCGAAACGCGATACATCGAGGCGACCGGCGTGAAGGCGCTGAAAGTGCGTCACAACAATATCCTCGGCTACTTTGTCGAGGTGACGCAGCTGAACGCCAAGCCGTTGCAGTCGCCGCCGCACGACGCGCTGTTCCGGCACAAGCAAACGATGGCGAATGCGGTGCGGTTTACCACGCCGGAGCTGATCGAGATTGAAGGCGCGATGGCAACCGCCTCGGAGCGCGCGCTTGGCATCGAGCTCGAAGTGTTCGCCGAGCTGGCGCGGCTGGTGCTGGCCGATGCGGCAGCACTGGGTGAGGCCGCTGCGGCGCTCGCCGAACTCGATCATCTGTGCGGATTGGCAACGCTCGCCTGGCGCGAAAATTACGTGCGCCCGGAGATTGACGACAGCGTCGCCTTCGACATTCGCGGTGGCCGGCATCCCGTTGTCGAGCAGGCGCTGAAGCGCGCCAAGGCCGGGCCGTTCATCGAGAACGATTGCACGCTGGGCCGCGTCCCTTCTGCTTCGGTGCCGACCGGCTTCGACGAAGCAGGCAACGGCCGGTTGTGGCTCGTCACCGGGCCGAACATGGCCGGCAAATCGACGTTCCTGCGTCAGAACGCGTTGATCGCTTTGATGGCGCAGATGGGATCGTTCGTGCCGGCAAAAAGCGCGCGTATCGGTGTCGTCGATCGCCTGTTCAGCCGCGTCGGCGCCTCGGACGATCTGGCGCGCGGC
>JANOOW010000365.1:0-5206 GCA_031421555.1 Hyphomicrobiaceae bacterium
AGATCGCGGTTGCCAAGATCCTCGGCGATGGCAAGCGTAAGCGCACGCGCGTGTTCAGCGAACTTCGATCGCACTACCTGTTCAACGATCGGTTTGGTCGCCCTGTCAGCGTTGGTGCATGAGTTGCTTGAAGCCCGTGACGAGAAGCGATTGTTACGTCTGCAGCGCCAGCCGAGAGAATAGCGAGACGTCACATGGGTTTGGCTCGCTTGGAGCTGCGACTTGAGAAGCGGCCGCTCTATCGATGCGGTGCATTGGGCACCTGTCGACCGCCTCGGGTGGGGCTCGGCGCCACCTTCTTCGCTTTCGTCAAACTGGCTTCCACGAGAATTTGGCTGCGATCAATTGAGACCACGTCCTAGTCCGCTCTCACGCGCGGCAGTCGGCGATGCCATTCGCAAGCTTGCTGGATTTCGCAGGCAAGTGCGATCAGAGTCCGATCGCTGCCTGGTGGTCCGACCATTTGCAGGCCGATTGGAAGGCCGTGTTCATCGACGCCGGCAGGCACCGAAACAGCCGGCAGCCCCAGTGCATTGACGAAGCGGGTGAAGCTCGACAGTGCATAAAGCGTGCGCGGTGCGAACGCCGGCCCTGATGGTTCGCAGGCCACGACCAGCGGCGTGCTGAGTGGCATCACTGGCAGCAGGATGGCGTCGGTCGCGGAAAACAGCCGCTCGATCTCGGTCGCAGCCAACTGTTTAAGCAAGCGGCGGGCTTCGTCGATCTGCGCGTCGGAAATCGCGAGCCCCTTTTTCAGACGCGCCTGGAGTTCACGGTCTAGTACGCCTGAGCCAATAAGATCCGCGTTGGCGCGTGCGGCTTCACCCACCAGGACGGTCATGACCGGCGCATCGGTTGCAGTCAGCAATGGTTCCAGCGCCATGGATACAAGTGAACGTCCGATCGTGAGCAGCGTCCGCTCCATGGCCGCGACCGAACTCTGGATGCCGGCGGCCGATCGCTGCGTCAGATCTTGAGCCACGGCGACGCGGCGGATGGGGTGAGGTCTGTCGCCGCCCGCGAAAAGGTCGGCGACCGGCGCGATCGTGCTGGCCGCGCGAGCCAGGAAACCGATCGCATCGAGGCTAGGCGCCAGTGGCATGGTGCCTTCGATTGGCACCAATCCGTAGGTCGGCTTCCACGCCGTGATGCCACAGCAGTGGGCAGGAATGCGCAGCGAGCCGGCGGTATCGGAGCCGAGTGCCAAAGCCACGCAACCGGATGCCACCGCCACCGCTGGTCCGGACGACGAGCCCCCGCAGATATAGGATTCATTCCATGGATTGAGTGGGCGTCCGCGCTGCGAGTTCGCGCCCGACGGCTCGTATGCCAGCGGCGACATCTGAGCGAATGCGACCGTTATAGCGCCGGCATCCGACAGTATATCGAAGATTACCGCGTTTCGGGTGTGGGCCGTGCGTGGCGCTTGGCTCAGACCGAGGGTCGGCGCGCGACCGGCGATGTCGATCATGTCCTTGATCGCGATTGGCAGGCCGGCGAGGGGGCCGGATGCGCCCGACAATGGCACATCGGCAATCTCGATGAACGCGCGCAATCGGTCGCGAAGCTCTCGGCATGAGGCCGCTGCGTCCTGCGCCGGGGCCTGGACCTCGCGACCGAGGCTGGCATTTGAACTTTCAGTCACGGCGTCATCGCGTCTTGACGCTTTCACTGGGATCGCAGCGGGGATCGCGCGGCAGCCAGCGTCCGAGTTCGACCTGTGCCAGGAAATCGGCAACCGCTTTGTTGAACAGCGCCGGTTCCTCAAGATTGATCGCATGGCCGACCTTGGGCAACACGACGAGACCGCTGGCCGAGATGTTGCGCTTCAGGAACAGCGCCGGCTGCAGGCAATGATCATCCTCATCACCGCTGACAACGAGAACGGGCAGTTTCATTTCGCGCATCTGCGCTTCGAAGTCGTAGATCGAAGGGCGCTGCGCCTGCACCCCGCGGAGTGTCAGTGCGGCACCAAGCGACGAATGCTCGCCCAGGATCTTGCGGTGCTCTTCCCAGCCGCGCGGATCCTTGACCAGCAGTGGAATTCTGGCCGCCGCCATGCCATAGATGTGCGAGAACTTTTCCGCCCCGAGCGCCTCGAATTGCGCCGCCGATTGCAGTGCTCCAGCGCGGAAGTCCTCGGCCTTCGTCTTCTCGGCGCCATAGCCGGCGCCAGCCAGCACTAGTGAAAACGCACGATCGGGGAACTTCATGCCGAAATGCAGCGTGGCAAAACCGCCCATCGACAGTCCGACGACATGCGCCTTGCCAAGCGCCAGGCCGTCGATCACATCGCGAATGTCTTCGGCGGCGCGCATCTGCGAGTAGTGCTCGACGGTGGCCGGCACATCCGAAGGCGGATAGCCGCGCGCATTGAAGGTTATGCAGCGATACTTGCGCGAAAACGCGCGCACCTGCGGTTCCCAGCTGCGCATGTCGCCGGCAAATTCGTGGACGAACACGAGCGGACGGCCCTCGCCGGTGATTTCGACTGCGAGCTTCACGCCATCGGTCGTGGTGATGAAGGACATGAGGATCTTCCCGGGTTTTGAGCATTGCATCGTCGCGCCGGTCGCAGTCCGCAGAATAACCAGCTGACCGTCAGTCGAGCATTGCCGGATCGAATATTCAACCCCGTTCGCTCGCAGCGCCTGCCGGTAGTGCATGGCCCACGCGCATTTTCGTGCAATGCTCGGCAGTGATTGAGGCCTGTACGCTTCGACAGGATATCAAATGAAGGACTACGTGATGCCAACAGCCAAGACGGACATCACAGTTGCGCTTGGTGCCGACGGCGTCGCGATGATCCGCATCGATCGACCGCATAAGCGCAACGCCATGAGCCTCGCGATGTGGCGTGGGCTCGCTTCTTTCTTCGCTGACCTCGACTCCGACAAAAGCGTGCGGAGTATTGTCTTGACGGGTGCGGATGGGACCTTCTGCGCCGGCGCCGACATCAGCGAGTTCTCGAGCCTGCGGTCGACGCCCGAGGATGGCGCAGCTTACGATCTCTCGGTCGAGGCCGCGGAACACGCAATAATCGGTTCAAAGAAGCCGACTATAGCGGCGATTTCCGGGGCTTGCGTCGGCGGCGGACTGGGCTTGGCCCTTTGCTGCGACTTCCGCTTCGCTGATGCCACCGCCTATTTCGCTATTCCTGCTGCCCGGCTCGGGATTGTCTATGGTATCACCGAGACCCGGCAATTGTTGCAGGCCGTCGGCCAAGCAAAGGCCCGCGAAATTCTGTTTGCTGGTCGTCGGATCGTGATGCCTGAAGCAGCTGCCATCGGGCTAGTGACGCATCCCGTGGATGGCGATGTCGGGGGCGCGGCGACCACATTCGCCAAGACTTTCACAACGTCCGCGCCACGCACAATCGCGGGCGCCAAGCTCATCCTCGGAGCTTTGGCTGGCGGCTCGATTGGCGAGCGTTCGCGCGACATATCAGACGCCGCCAAAGATGCCGTCTCAAGTCGCGATTATCAGGAGGGGATCGCTGCGTTTGCACAGAAGCGGGAGCCTCAATTCAACGGAGACTGAAGTCGTTCTTGGAAGATGGTGTCTTTGCGCAGAAAGCCTCGTGTTGATGCAGACGCCCTTGAATTGAGTGTCTGCCGCGCCTTGCGTAGCCTTTGGTTTGCTGACTTAATCCCGTAATGGGCAGTCGAGGAGTGGGACCAGTGGGCATGTTGCAATTTGCAGGTCGGGCGCTGGCGCTCGGAGTTCTCGTGGCGGCGGTGTCGAGCGGAGGGGCCTCCGCGCAAGACAAGGTCATCAAGATTGGCGGCCTGCTTCCCATCTCCGGGCCCGGCGCTTACTTCGGTGTGCAGGACAAGCAAGGCGTCGAGTTGGCGTTGGAGGAATTGAACAAGACCGGCGTCAACGGCTACAAATTCCAGATCCAGTACGAGGATTCAGCCTGCGGACCATTACCGGCAACGCAGGCGGCCAAACGGCTGCTCGAGCAGTTCAAGCCCGACATTGTGATCGGCGAAGAGTGCTCGGATGCGACACTCGCCGCCATGCCGCTGATGGAGGCAGCCAAGGTTCCATTGCTTAATGCCGGATCGTCGTCGATCAAGATCACCGAGCCTGGCAATCCCTGGACCTTCCGGATCATGCCCGACGAAGTGATGCAGGGCACCGAACTCGCGACGAACGCCTATAACAAGCTCGGCGCGCGCACTGCCGTTCTCCTGCACGAGAATACGAACGCTGGCATCGGCAACGCCAAAGTCTTCGCCGATACGTTCACGAAGCTTGGCGGCAAGGTGCTCGAAGACATCGGCTTCGGCCGCGAGGTGAACGACTTCACGTCAATCGCCACGCGTATCGCCGGTTTAGGCAAGATCGACGTGATCCCGACGTATACCCTCGAAGGTCAAGGCCTGAAGGTCACCCAGGCCCTGGCCCAGGCCGGCATCGTGAAGGGGGCTGGAGGGTCGGCGGTACAACTCGGCACCATCTGGTTGCCGTTCGGCTTCGAGCAGAAGGCCGGCAAGGCCGCGGTCGGCTATGTCCGCATCGTGCAGTTCGATCCGACGGATGAGCGTCCAGTGGTGAAGAATTTCATCGCCGCCTTCAAGGCCAAGTACAACGCCGATCCGAGCCACCTCAATGCCCACGCCTATGACCAGATCATGCTGATTGCCGATGTCGTGAAACGTGGCGGTAAGGATGCGAAGTCGATCCGCGATACGCTGGCCGCGACCAAGGGCTATGAAGGTGTCACCGGCAGCGTAGAATTCGCGCCGAACAATCAGAACACGCGCAAGGACACGATCCACTACATGGAGACCCAGCCGGATCTGTCCTGGAAATCGATGAAGTGGTGATCGGGCCTCGAGGACGGTGGAGTTCTAACGCGTGATCATCGTCCAGCAGGTTCTCAACGGCATCGTATTGGGCAGCCTTTACGTCCTCGTGGCGTTAGGACTAACCCTAATCTACGGTGTGCTGGTTCAGATCAATTTCGCCCACGCCGACATCGTGACCGTAGGCGCGTTCGTCGCCTACTTCTATATGCAGTTCATCGGCGGCAACTATCTGGTTGCGATCGTGGTCGCGCTAGTGGCCGGTGGCCTTCTCGGATGGCTGGTCAACGCCACGATATTCCAGCCACTGCGCTCGACGCGGAGTGAACTGCTGCCACTGATCGCTACCATCGGCGTTTCGGTGATGATGCAAAACGGCATGCTGGCTTGGC
>JANOOW010000366.1:0-9407 GCA_031421555.1 Hyphomicrobiaceae bacterium
CGCGCCCCGGTTCAAACCGCCGCTATTCCGAAGCCAATCGAGTTGCCGCCAGCCGCAGTGATGCCTCCGTTCAGCCAGTCTTTCATCAGACGGGTTGCATCACGGAAATCCTTGATGACGTGGTGTGCCGCGCCATTCGCCGCGCAGTGCTTGGCGAGTGCGCCCTTGGCGAACACGAGATCGACACGGTTAGAAATACAGAAATCCGACCGGCCATCGCCGATCATGATCTGGGTCGCCGCCGGAAAACGCTCCGCGAACTGACACTTGCAATTACCGGCAATCATTGCGCAATCGGGCCGGGCGTGAGGGAAAGTGAGTTTCCACTTGTCGCCGCCGAGCCATCCCAGCTTGTTGGCAAAATAGGGAAGTTCGAGGCCTGCCTTACGCAACAGGATCTCGATGCTGCGGTCAGGACCATCGGATACGATCGTGATCGGTATCGCGCGGCGCTCACAGACTTCCGCAAAGGCAGCAAAGTGCGGATCGATCGACATGCTGCCGACCAGCGCATCGTATTCGTCAGGTGTTGCGCGGATGAGTCCGATTTGACGCGCCATGCACTCGCGGGACGTCATACGGCCAGCCTTGAAGTCCGCCTCGAGTTCGAGCCAGGAATCGTCGGCGAAACGCGCCAACAATGTGTCGGTAGGATCGCCCGGCGCCAACGTTCCATCGAAATCGATGAAGACCCGGGTATTCATATGCACACTCGACACGTCACTGGAACCCTTTGATGTAGCTTTTTTATTTTGATTGTCCGTTTGATCCAGCGACACAATACTTCCCCTCAGGCGGACGCCAACGGCAAGCCACCAACATCGTTAACGGCCCAAGCTTCCATGAGCCGAAACCGAACAAATTTGCGCTTGACTAGAAGCGATCCAATTAGGCGAGGTAGCCGGTGACAGCAGTCTTACCTGGGCACCGCGGCTATCAACGACAAGGGCGCATCCATGCTACAAATAAGGCTAGAAAGTGGCATGCGATATGCGCAGGGGAGCTTACTAAAATGCTAAAGGATCCGGGCACTTCTGCCTGGATCCTTCACAATAGTATGAAGTTGAACGACAAATTTGCTGCACCGCAACAAAACGGTGCCGCTAGGCGACGGGTTTGGTCACAGCGAAAGCGGGTACAGCTGCGGCGAACTGTTCCAGCCATTCGACCATCTTAGGGTGATTGGCTCGCCATTTCCCCTCATGGCGCAGGTCAAGATAACCCAGTGCGGCGGCAATCGTGATGTGCCCGTAATCTGGCATCGCTCCCCAAAGAGGCGGGTTGGCTTCGAGATGGTCGAGCGCCTCGTCGATCTTCACCTGCTGGCGATCCATCCACGTTGTCACCCACTTGTCTTCCGGGCGAAAGCGCTTCTCGTAGACGAGAAGCAGAGAGGCATCCATCATGCCGTCACCCAGCGCGCCCAACGTCAACGTATTGAAGCGCTCGGCACCGGCGGTTGGAAACAGCTTCGGCGATGGGACCAGACTGTCTAGATACTCGCAGATGACGTGGCTGTCGTAGATCTGCGTGCCGTCGTCCAACACCAGCACCGGGATCTTCGCGAGCGGATTTTCGCTGCTGATCTGTTTGTTGTTCAAAATGCTGGTGTCGGCTTTCTCGGTCTTGATCCGGCCGTCGACGCCTTTCATGTGCGCCGTCATCATCACTTTGCGAACGTACGGGGATAGCGGCGAGTAAAGCAGCTTCATGAGCAATTGTCCCTTTGCCAACGACAGGAGCGGTCACCGTGGCGTCTCCGGCCGCAGGTGGCAAGAGCCAGAACCCGTCGGATCCGGCAGGATTACAACATAGCGAGACCGGTCTTGCGCTTGGGCGGAGCGAAGGCCTTGTCGAGAGCCGCCAACTCGCCCGCTTCGAGTATCATGTTCTGAGCCGCCGCATTGGCCTCGACATGCGCGAGAGTGGCTGCCTTCGGGATGGCGATTGTGCCTGGCTGACGCAATACCCACGCCAGCGCGATGATTGCCGCCGGCACACCTCGCGCATCGGCGATTGTCTTCAGGGTATCATCGTCGAGCACCTCGCCCTGGCCCAGCGGTGAATAGGCCATCACCGCTACTTGATCGCGCTGACAGGCGGAGAGAAGATCGAACTCGATGCCGCGACTGCCTAAATGATAGAGCACTTGATTGGCGACGCACGCGCGCCCGTTGGCGACCAGCGCTAGCTCCTCCATATCGCCGGTATCGAAGTTACTGACGCCCCATGATTTGATCTTACCTTGCGTCACCAACCGCTCGAATGCCCCGACGGTTTCGCTGAGCGGGTACGCGCCCCGCCAGTGCAGGAGATAGAGATCCAGCCGATCGGTCTTCAAACGCTTGAGACTGCGTTCGCAGGCGGCGGGAATACCGGCCTTCGATGCATTATGTGGATAAACCTTGCTGACGAGGAAGACATCGTCGCGGCGGCCAGCGATCGCTTCGCCAACGACCTCCTCGGCACCGCCCTCGGCGTACATCTCGGCGGTATCGATCAGCGATAGGCCGAGATCCAAGCCGCGCTTGAGTGCCCGTACTTCCGATGAACGATAGCGGCTGTTCTCGCCCATCTTCCACGTTCCCAAGCCAAGGGCCGGAACGCTAATGCCGTTCTTCATCGTGAAGTGACGCATGGTACTTCCTCGGGTGCTCGGGGCAGCTGGGCCGACGGTCCGGTTACAACGGCTTAGCGCGCCGAAAGATGCGATGCTGCACATTTCATCGCTTTACCGTGATGAACTGCACCATGATGATCGCAGCCATGATCAAGGCCGCGCCAGCGATGTTGACGGCGGTAAAGTGCTCGCCAAGCAGCAGCGCGCCCGCGATCGCCGCAAATACGGACTCCAGACTGACGATGATCGCGGCTTCGGTCGCCGGAGCATACTTCATCGCGACGGCCAGCAGCGTGAAAGTCAGTGCGCTCGACAACAGGCCGACATAGGCGATCGCAGGCGCCGCCGCTATCAAGCCGCTCAGCGTCGTCGTCTCCAGCAAGAGCGATGCGACCAGTCCCAGGCCGCCGACCACGGCAAACTGCACGGCGGTGAACGCCACCGGCCTGTCGAACCGCGTCGAGGCGCTGACCACCGTCAAGTGCACCGCCCAGAAAAGCGCGCAGATCGCGACGTAGCCATCGCCTACATTCAAGCCATCGAGCGAACCGCCGCCGAGCAGCCAGGTGCCGGCGAAGGTGATCGCGGCCGCCAGCCAGATCAACGGCGCGGGACGGCGGCGCTTCCAGACCCAAACGACAAACGGCGTAAGGATCACGTATAGCCCGGTCAAGAAGCCGGTGTTGCCGACGGTCGTCGTCATCAGGCCGATTTGCTGGAAGATCGCGCCGGCAAAAAACAGCACGCCACCTGCTGAAGCGATGCGGAAAAGCTCACCTTGCAGCGGCGCACCGCCCGCCCTGCGCGTCTCGATCAGAGCGAGCGGCCACAACGCCAGCGCCGCCAGCATGCCGCGCGCCGCGATGAACGTGCACGGCCCGATGGTCTCCATCGCGGTCTTCTGAAACACAAACGCCAAGCCCCAGATGGCTGCTGCCAGCAACAACAGCAGATCGGCATGAATGCGGCGCATGAGGGTGAGGTTCGCGAACAATGATGACAGCGTCAGGCGTGTGCCTATCGCGTTCGAACCTTTATCGCAATTTTAGATGGCGAGCCTTCATGCCGCTTGCGGCGTGCGCTCCACCAACCGCACGATGTCGGCCATGATGTCGTTGATCTGGAAATCCTTCGGCGTGTACACGCCGGCCACACCCATGGCTTTCAACGCGCGTGCATCTTCCGGCGGGATGATGCCGCCCACCACCACTGGGATCTGCGCTAGCCCCTCGGCGCGCATGCGATCCATCACGTCACGCACCAACGCCAGGTGAGAGCCAGATAAAATAGATAATCCGACCACGTGCACGCTTTCGTCCAACGCTGCCCGCACGATTTGCGATGGCGTCAGGCGAATACCCTCATAGACAACCTCCATGCCGCAATCGCGGGCGCGCACGGCAATCTGTTCGGCGCCGTTCGAATGACCGTCCAGACCCGGCTTGCCGACGAGGATCTTGATGCGCCGGCCGAGCGTTACAGACGCCGCCTCCACGCTCTTTCGAACGGCGCTCAAACCTTCGTCGGAGACGGTTGCGGCGCGACCAATTCCAGTTGGCGCGCGGAACTCACCGAACACGCGGCGCAACGTTGTGCCCCACTCGCCGGAGGTCACGCCGGCCTTGGCCGCGGCGATCGACGGCTCCATGATGTTCGAACCATCACGCGCGGCACGTTCCAGTGCGGCAAGCGCCAGCGCCACGGCGTTGGCATCGCGGCCAGCCCGCCACGCCTTCAAGCGTTCGACCTGTTCGGCTTCGAGCGCGCGATCGACAACTTCGATCGAGCCTTCCCCGGCCGACAGCGGCGAGACCTCGGTCTCGGTATAGCGGTTGACGCCGACGACGACTTGCGCACCAGTTTCGATACCACGCAGTCGCGCAGCATTGCTTTCGACCAGGCGGCGCTTCATGTATTCGATCGACGCGACGGCACCGCCCATGCTCTCGATCACGGCAAGTTCGGTGCGCGCTTCCGCCTTCAAACTTTCGACCTTGCGCTCGATTTCGGCCGAGCCATCGAAGATGTCGCCGTACTCGAGCAGATCCGTCTCCAGCGCGAGCACTTGCTGCATCCGCAATGACCACTGCTGATCCCACGGCCGGGGCAGTCCCAGCGCCTCGTTCCAAGCTGGCAACTGCACGGCACGCGCACGCGCCCGCTTCGACAGCGTCACCGCCAGCATCTCGATCAGGATGCGGTAGACGTTGTTCTCCGGCTGTTGCTCGGTGAGCCCCAGCGAGTTCACCTGAACGCCGTAGCGGAACATCCGGTGCTTGGCGTCGGTGATGCCGTAACGCGTGGCGCAGATCTCGTCCCACAGGTCGACGAAGGCGCGCATCTTGCAGATCTCGGTAACGAACTTCAAGCCAGCGTTGACGAAGAACGACACGCGCCCGACCACCGCACCGAACGCCTCGGGCCTGACCTCGCCCGACGCTTTCACCGCATCGAGCACGGCAATCGCCGTCGCGAGTGCAAATGCGAGCTCCTGCACCGGCGTCGCACCAGCTTCCTGCAGATGATACGAGCACACATTGGTTGGGTTCCAGCGCGGAACATTCGCGCAAGAAAACACGACCGTGTCCTTGATCAGCCGCAGCGATGGCTCAGGCGGAAACACGTAGGTGCCGCGCGACAAATACTCCTTGATGATGTCGTTCTGGATGGTACCGGTCAGTTTCCCGCGCGGCACACCTTGTTCGTCGGCAACGGCCACGTAGAGCGCGAACAACCAGGCGGCCGTGGCGTTGATCGTCATCGAGGTGTTCATCTGGTCGAGTGGGATATTGGCCAGCAACTCGCGCATGTCGCCGATATGCCCGACGGGAACGCCGACCTTGCCGACTTCGCCACGCGCCAACTCGTGATCGCTATCGTAACCCGTCTGCGTCGGCAGATCGAAGGCGATCGAGAGACCGGTTTGCCCCTTGGCGAGGTTGCGCAGGTAGAGCTCGTTCGACTTCGCGGCCGTCGAATGGCCGGCATAGGTTCGGAACAGCCACGGCTGATCGCGCACCGGCTGCGAAGAGGCCGGCGGCACTGGTAGGGTCTGGGGCGGGCGCATCATGTCACCTTTGTTCGCAACTGCGATATGGTGACAATAGATGATATCGAGCCGTCGCGCATACGGTCTTTTGGATGATCAGGGAAGGACGTTCAGCGGCTGCGTAGAGCTTCCGGCCGTTTTCTTGTTGCATCATGGATAGCGAGCGAGACGCGAACTACTACCACGATGACAACCAGCGCGAAGATCATGCCGATGCCGGTGGTCATCGCTAGCCCGGCGCCGCGTTCCAGATGGGCGATGTAGCTGGTATCGCGCAACACGGCGTGCGAGGTAAGCGCACTGGCAACCAGCAACGGGAATGTGGCAACGGCGACGCCTGCAATCGGCATCATCGAACGCATGATCAGGAAGCCCCAGCCACAAATCATCATCACCAACGTCAAGCTGTTGGCATCGAGCGCGATCATCCGGTAAAAAAAATCGACCATCATCGTAGTCCATGAAGTGCGGGGAGCATCTCGCCGGCATATCGAAAACAAATAATGTGCAGTACCCTGCAGACTAGTCCGGCCCCGTTACCGCTTCATTTAATGCGCGACGAACATTAGAGCTAATGCCCCCTTCTTTAGTGGTGCCCTTAAGAAAATACTTGAAACTGTCCCCAAACTGTGCGCGATCATGTTGCAATGCAGCATTCGACTGCAAAGGCCACTTATCAGGCAAGCCAAGGGAAACACGCGATGTCGAAATCCATCAACGCACAATCAAACGTTGGATCGATGCCGGCCCATGCTCCAGCCGCCGTGAAAGACCTCTACGAAGTGGGAGAAATCCCACCATTGGGACACGTGCCCAAGAACATGTACGCTTGGGCGATCCGCCGGGAACGCCACGGCAATCCCGATACAGCCATGCAGGTCGAAGTGGTGCCGACATGGACACTCGACAGCCACGACGTGCTCGTGCTCGTGATGGCGGCCGGCGTAAACTACAACGGCGTTTGGGCGGCACTCGGCACGCCGATTTCGCCGTTCGATAGTCACAAGACGCCGTTCCACGTCGCGGGCTCGGACGCATCCGGCATCGTCTGGGCCGTCGGCTCCAAGGTCAAGCGCTGGAAAGTCGGTGACGAAGTGGTCGTCCACTGCAACCAGGACGACGGCGACGACGAGGAGTGCAACGGCGGCGATCCGATGTTTTCGAGCTCCCAGCGCATTTGGGGCTACGAGACGCCCGATGGCTCGTTCTCGCAATTCACGCGCGTCCAGGACCGCCAGTTGATGGAGCGGCCAAAGCACCTGACGTGGGAGGAGTGCGCCTGCTACACGCTCGTTCTCGCCACCGCCTATCGCATGCTGTTCGGCCATCGCCCGCACGTGCTTCGTCCCGGCCACAACGTCCTGGTATGGGGCGCATCGGGTGGCCTGGGGTCGATGGCGGTACAGCTGATCGCGACGTCGGGCGCAAACGCCATTGGCGTCGTATCGGAGGACGACAAGCGCGACTTCGTCATGCAGTTGGGTGCCCGCGGCGTCGTCAACCGCAAGAACTTCAATTGCTGGGGCGAGATGCCCGA
Source organism: Hyphomicrobiaceae bacterium (assembly GCA_031421555.1). Lineage (GTDB taxonomy): Bacteria > Pseudomonadota > Alphaproteobacteria > Rhizobiales > Hyphomicrobiaceae > JAKFWF01. Next base: position 7,207 of record JANOOW010000366.1, read on the forward strand.
TGTCGGCACGCCCGAGTACAACACCTGGGTGAAGGAGACGCGGAAGTTCGGCGCCGCGATCTGGGAGACGACCGGCAAGGGCAACAACGTCGACTTCGTGTTCGAACATCCCGGCGCATCGACCTTCCCGGTATCGGTGTTCGTGGTGAAGCGTGGCGGCATGGTGGTGATCTGCGCTGGTACCACGGGCTACAAGCTGACGATGGACGCGCGTTATCTCTGGATGCATCAAAAGCGCGTGCAAGGCTCGCATTTCGCCAATTTGCTGCAGGCAGCGCAGGCCAACAAACTCGTCGTCGAGCGCCGCATCGATCCGTGCATGTCCGAGGTTTTCGCCTGGGAGCAGATCCCCAAGGCACATATGCGCATGCTTAAGAATGAGCACAGACCCGGCAACATGGCGGTCTTGGTCTCGAGCCCGAGAAGCGGCCTTCGCACCTTTGGCGACGTCCTCGAAGAGAGCAACAAGCGCTTTGGCGGCGATCGCAACACGGCTTCTTGAAATTGCTGACGAACGCGATTAAGTGCCGCGCTCGATACATCGGGACAGGGACGGACGGCACAGTCATGGCAAGTGTAACTTTCGAAATCGACGATGCCGTCGAGTGGCTCGAGGCTTTCGAGTCCGACGGTGCGGCGTCGATCCAGGCAACGCTCGACACCTTGCTCGAGATGGACGCCACCGACTACATCGAGGCGACGGACGCCGCGCATGGTCTTGCGGCAGCGGAGATGGTGGCGGCAGCGCGTAATGACGACACTTCGCGCCTGCCCAAGAGCATTCACGCCGCATTTAAGGAGCACAAGGGCGATATAGACGACGCAAATCAGGCGTCAGCCGCGCGCAAGGTCGTCTCTCGCATCTTGAAGAATTCGGAACTGAAAGACGAAGCCGAAGCTGGCGACGATGCCGAAGAGTGGGCCGACGACATTCGTGAACTTCTGGAACGGCTAAAGGGCTAGCCCTTCGCGTTAGGTATCCATGAACGAAATCCTTAGACGGCTCGGCGGAGAATTGAGACGCAAATTAGCCTCGTCTTTGCGGCGTCCATTGAACTGGACCATGATCGATGCGCTGGTCAAAATCGAGGAAGAGGACGAGGCTAAGCGCCGGGATCAGGCGAACAAAAAGCTTCCAGTCGGGGAGACCACAGAGACCGGCAAGCCAAAGCGGTAGCTGCCTAACCCAACAGAATCAGATTTCCATTTCGCAGCTTCTTCATCTCCATGATGCCACGATTGATCTCGGCACCTAGCATCACCACCATCGCGGTTAGCTGAAAGTAGATCAGCGAGCTCATCAATTGCGTAAGCGCGCCATAAAACCGCGCGTAGTCGTTGATCTCCAGCCAACGTGAAAACAGGCTCGCGAGCAGCATCCAAAGCACGGTCGAAACGAGGATGCCCGGCATCACATCCGACAACGTCCGCCGTCCGCCGACGAGCCAAAGATGATAGGCGATCAGCTGCAGCACGATGACCGCGGCCGCGATAACGTAGCGCAAGATGAAAGTGAACCAGCTCTGCCCGAGTAGAATGCCGACGCCCATCGTGTCGAACTTGTGCGCGAGCGCTGGCCCCACGAGTACGGCCCACGTCATCGTCAGCATGGCGATCGCTCCGATAAACACGAACAGCATGCTGCGGCCGAGGCAGAATAAGTAGGTCCGTGTTTCCGTCGCCCGGTAGGCGGTATTGAGGGCAACCCGTAACGACTCGACGCTGCTGGTCGCGAAAAAGAGCGCGAGCACAGCACTCGCCGTCATCAGGTCGAGGCGGCTTTGCCCCATGACGTGCAGAACTTCCGGCGCCAGTGCTTCGGCGGCCCCCTTGGGCAGCACGTCGAACAGCTGAGCCACCGCACTGCGCGCGAGCCCTTCGCCGCCGAACACACCCGCTAACGCGCCGAGGAAGATGCAAAACGGAAACAGCGATAAGATGAACGAGAACGCCACAGAGCCCGCCATCGCAAACCCGCTGTGCTCGAACAGGCGGTAAAGCGCGCCCCAAAAGGTAGAAGTTCGCTGCATTCTGTCACCTGATCAACTTTCGCTTGGCGCCTTGTAGTCAGCTGGCGTGGAAACGTCGAGCATCAGCGGCATGTTGTGAAACGTGGACGCTGACGCCGCACACGATCCGCCGGGACTGACACACAGCCGCACGACATTGCCATTGTGCGCCCCGGCGAACTAGTTATCTTG
>JANOOW010000367.1:0-17664 GCA_031421555.1 Hyphomicrobiaceae bacterium
GTCGACGGCAGCCTACTTCTTGGTTTGCAGTACCACGATCGAGATCTCGTACATGGCGAGAACGAGAAACCAACCAATGATAAAGCTTACCGGATCCGGAGGCGTCATGATTGCTGCGAGCCCAGCGTTAAAAGTCACAGCTTGACGCCTGTGCTTTCGTAAGAACCTAGACGGATCTTCGCGAAACGGTTCAAGATCGAACACACTCACCTCACGTCTTGGCGGCAGCCTCGGCGTCTTTCTTTTCCAGATAGGCGACGGCAAGCACGGCGACCTCATAGAGGAGCACCGTCGGCAAAGCCATCGCGATCATGCTGAGTGGATCGGGCGGGGTGAGCACGGCTGCAACCGCTGCGATGCCAACGATAGCATACCGGCGCTTATCGCGCAGGCCTTCGGCTGTGACTATGCCGGCGCGCGCGAGAAGCGTGAGCACCACCGGCAGCTGGAAGCAAATGCCGAAGCCGAAGATCAGTGTCATGATCAGCGAAAGATACTCGGAGACCTTCGGCAACAGTTCGATCACCGGTTGTCCCTCGACGTGCTGCGTCAACCCGATCGAAAATTGGATCAACAGCGGCATCGCAACGAAGTACACCACCGACGCACCAAGCAGGAAAAAGCACGGCGTCGCGATGAGGTAGGGCAGAAAAGCGCCGCGTTCGTTGCTATAGAGCCCAGGCGCCACGAACTTGTAGATCTGCGTCGCAATGATCGGAAACGACAGGAACGCTGCACCGAACATCGCGAGCTTGATGTGCGTGAACAGCTGCTCGAGGAAATGCGTCGCGATGAGCTTGCAGCTGCCATCGCCAACGACGCGGCAGTAGGGCCAAACCAGCAAGTTGTAGATCGGCTTTGCAAGAAAAAAGCAAATCAGAAACATGCCGACAAAGGCCAGCATCGAATAAATCAGCCGCGTTCGGAGCTCGATAAGATGCTCCATCAGCGGCGCTTTCGAGGCCTCGATGGCCTCGCGGTCGCGCCGCTCACGTTCTTCCCGCTGGCTCAATGTGATGTCGGTCACGCCGCTACGCTGCTCCCACCTTGATCATCGAAGGTGCAGACGCAGGCATAGTTGGTGCTGGCGGAAGATCGACCTGTTTGACAGCGGGAGCTGAGGCCGAACTTGTAGATGATGGTGGCGATGGCGCGGGCGTCGTCGATTCAGGCATGAACGTATCCGCGGTCTTTGCATCCGGCAACGCGCCATTGCCCATTTGCGTTATGTCAGACGCCGCAGTTTCGAGCGGCTTTACGCTCTCTCCGGCGCTACGCCCGATATCGCGGACTGTCGATTCTGTCGAACTCTTGATATCCTCGACGTCCTTGCGGATCTGATCGAGTTCGGTGTCGCGCATCGCATCGTCGAACTGGCGCCGGAATTCATCGGCTTGCCGCCGGATTTGCCCGACGAATTTGCCAATAGTCCGCAACAACGCCGGCAGGTCTTTGGGACCTACCACGACAATCGCCAGCATGGCGATGATGATCAATTTGCTCCAGCCGAGATCGAACACGCGATCCTCAAGCGTCAAACGGGCTTCGACAAGTGCGAACGTTACCGGGCCTGACCGGCGTTTCGCGCGATTTCAACGAATTCAGGCTTCAGCCAACGCGCGTGTGGTGGCTCGATTGATCTGTTGCCTTGACCTGCGCATCGATCACTTTCGGCTGCTCAGGCTGCTGCTTTGCAACATCCTCGTCCTCGGCCATGCCTTTTTTGAAGCTTTTGATTCCCTTGGCAAAATCGCCCATGATCTCGGAGATCTTGCCTTTGCCGAATAACAGCAAGGCAACCGCAAGCAGGATGAGCATATGCCAGATGCTGAATGAACCCATGGGGCCGTCCTACTCCAAACATGTCCCGGCATCAAAGCGGAGACGGTTGCGAATTGCGGATATCCATACAGGTAAGCGCCGGAGGCGGCAAGGGAAGCACCATTACCGATTGTTTAGGAACTAACCTTCGCTGTCGACCGGCGAAGCTGGGAATACCAGAGCGCTGGCCGGGTCGATCAGCACGTTGACTTCTGCCCCACGCGGAGGCGTCGCACCCTCGCTCACGCGCAGCTTCAGTGGCTCCTCGAAGCCTTGCACGCCGACCTCGACCTGGGCAACGTCGCCCAGAAATCGCACATGAAGGACGCGTCCGAACAACCCGGTCCCGACGCCGGGCGGCCTGAGCTTGATTGCGCGCTGACGCAGGCACAGAATGCCGGTCTCCCCTTCCACCAGATCGCCGGCGCGAAAAACGCCGATCGGGGTGCGGATGCCGTCACCCTCGACTGTGTAGGCGATCTCGTTGATCTCGGAGAACAGCCGCGCGACGAACAGATCGGCCGGATTGCGATAGAGTTCCTCCGCCTTGCCGACTTGGATCAGACGGCCAGCCCGCATCACGGCAACCCGGTCGCCGAGCTTCATCGCTTCTTCGCGGTTATGCGTGACGATCAGCGCCGTCGCGCGCGTTTCGCGCAGTAGTTCGAGCGTTTGCTCCTGCATCGCATCGCGCAACTGCACGTCGAGGCCGGAGAACGGCTCGTCCATCAACACAACGGCCGGTCGCGGCGCCAGTGCGCGGGCGAGTGCCACGCGCTGTTGTTCGCCGCCGGACAGGATGTGTGGATACTGATCGGCGTAGTGCTGCAGTCCAACGCGCGCGAGCAGTCCCATCGATTGGCGTATCGCCTCGGTGCGCGGTAACGCGGTTAAACCAAAGGCGACGTTGTCGAGAATGCTCAGGTGAGGAAACAGCGCGAAATCCTGGAACATCAGGCCGACGTTGCGCTTCTCGGGTGGCACGAACTTGTTGGGGCTAGCCACTTCCTGATCGTTGATGAGCACACGTCCCGATGTCGGCCGCTCGATGCCTGACGCTATGCGCAGAAGCGTGGTTTTGCCACATCCTGACGGGCCCAGCAGACAGACGATCTCCCCGGGTGCAACCGTGAGGGACACGCCTTTCAAAGCTTGCGTCGCACCGTAATCCTTCGTGACGTTGTCGAAACCAAGCTCCGCCGCGAATGCCACGGCCGCGCGTCCCAGCGGCTCGATGAGGCGCGCAGACGTCCCTTCCGAAGATTTTCTCTGAAACCAGTTCGCCACGCGTAACGGCCTTGTCGCTCGTCTACTCTTTGCCCTCGCCGGGCGCCTGCGCGGGCTTAACCTCGGCGGATAGTTGCGGCAAGGCCTCGTCTTCATCGTCGATAATCGGCTCGTCGAACGGCAACTCGGCGGTTTCCTCTTCGTCGGCTGCATCCAACGGCAGTTCATCGGGCATCAGCGCTGCAATGCCGGCCGGCTCCGGCACGGCGAACCCTGGCGGCAGATTGCTGTCGAGAAGCCCGGCGCCCTTGAGTTCAGCCAGGCCCGGCAAATCCTTGATCGAGTCGAGGCCGAAGTGGATCAGAAAATCCTCCGTCGTCCCATAAGTCACCGGCTTGCCCGGCGCGCGTCGGCGGCCACGTGGGCGGATCCAACTCGTTTCCATCAGCACGTCGAGCGTGCCCTTGGACGTCGTCACGCTGCGGATTTCTTCAATTTCGGCGCGGGTTACCGGCTGGTGATAGGCGATGATCGCGAGCGTTTCGAGCGCGGCTTTCGACAGGCGCCGTTCTTCCAGCGCGTGCCGCTCCAACAGGTAGCTGAGGTCCTCGGCGGTGCGAAACGCCCACTTGCCCGCAACCTTGATCAGATTGATACCGCGCGATGCGTAGGCGGATTGCAGCTCGGCCAGCAACACCGCGATATCGCCGCCGTCCTTCAGATGCGACCCGAGCTTGGCCTCATCAAGCGGTTCGGACGCGGCAAACAACAAGGCCTCGATAATGCGCAACCGCTGATGGCGGTCGGCGACGGCCAGTACGGCGACCACGGCTTCAGGCGCGTGTGCGTCCGCCAACGCTGAAGCGATGGGCGAGCCAGCTACCGGCTCGATATCGTTATCTGGCTCACGCGGCACGAGTGACAATCTCGGTGGTGTCATGGTTGTAGCTCCAAACAGGCTGCGATCAGCATGATTGCCCCGGCTTATCCGACTTTTTCCCAGGCTGATCCGCTGCCCCGCTTACGCATGTAGATAGGGGCGAAAGGTGCGTCTTGTTTGATTTCCAGCACCCCCTCGCGCGCCAGTTCCAGGGACGCCCCAAAGGAACTCGCAACCACGGTCTTCTCCAGTTCCTCGCCGGCGGTAGCGCCCGCCGGCATATATCGATCCAAGAACAGATCGAGCTGCATCCAGCCGCCGTTGCTTTCGCCGATCAGCCGCTCCAGATGCCGGCGCGCATCCCTGATTGACCACACCGTGCGCGCCTTGACGACGTGCACGCGCTTGATCGTCCGCGTGCGCTGCGAGGCGTAAGCCTGCAACAAGTCAAAAATCTGCGCCGTGTATTCGGTCTCCCGGATCGTCTTTACGCCTTCTGGCGCGCCCCGCGCGAATACATCGCGGCCCAAGCGGTGCCGCGTTAGTAATTGTGCTGCGGCCTTGCGCATCGCGTCGAGCCGCATCAGGCGGAACGCAAGGCGCTGCGCCAGTTCTTCGCCGGAGAACGTTGCATCGTCCGACTTCTCACGCGGCAGCAACAAACGTGATTTCAGGAAAGCCAGCCAAGCCGCCATCACCAGATAGTCGGCGGCGATCTCGAGCTTGATGCGCTGAGCTTCCTCGATATAGCTCAGGTATTGCTCGACAAGTGCCAGCACTGAGATCCGCGCAAGATCGACCTTCTGCGTGCGGGCGAGCGCCAGCAGCAGATCGAGCGGACCCTCGAAACCTTCAATATCGATGCGCAGGGCATCTGCCCCGAACGCGGCTTCATCCGGTCCAGGCGACTGCCAAGCTTCGATCGGCTGTTGCGGTTCGTCTTCGCTCATGCGCCTGTTCCGGTTGCGTTCTAGCGCATATGGTACACTGATTCAGCGCGCAATCATGCACCCGCCGGGCGTGGGCTAACAGGTGCGTAGGCGGCGACTTCGGCGAGTGCTGCGACGGCCGCCGCCTGATCGAACGCAACGGCGTGCTTCGTGATCCCGATACAGCGGGCGAACCGGCGCAAGCTCGCGCCTTCGAGCGCTGGCACCCCCGCCGCGACCGCCTCCATTTCACCGAGGTCGCCGCCGCAGTGCAGCGCGACGTCGCTACCGGCGCGGATGACCGATGCGGCACGCTCGACGTACGGTCCCGTCAGTGCCTTCATGCTCAAGTCGTCGCTCATCAGCAGGCCATCGAAACCGATGATGCCGCGAATCACGTCCCCGGTGACGTGCACCGACGTGCTTGCTGGGAGCGTCGCATCGATCGCCGAAAACACAACGTGCGCCGTCATCGCAGCTGGCATATCGCGCAACGCGTGGAAGGGCGCAAAATCGGTTGCCTCAAGGTCAGCCCGCGCGGTGCCGACGATGGGCAGTTCCAGATGACTATCGGCTTTGGCGCGGCCATGCCCGGGAATGTGCTTGAGGACGGGCACCACGCCGCCAGCGATGTAGCCTTCGCCCACTGCGCGGCCGAGAGCCGCAATCTGCTGCCAATCCGAACCGTAGGCGCGATCACCGATGATCTCGTGTGCGCCGGGGATCGGCACATCGACGACGGGTGCGCAGTTGGTGTTGATGTCGAGCGCGCGCAAATCGTGGGCGGTCAAGCGGGCGGCAAGTCTCGCGCACCGCAAGGCCCGCGCAGGATCATCGGCGTAGAGCGCGGCATAAGCGGCTGCAGACGGCAGATCCCGCCATTCCGGTGGACGCAAGCGCTGGACACGGCCGCCTTCTTGATCGATCAACACGAGCACATCGTCCGACCCGATTGCGGTCTTCGCGCCGGCGATCAATCTCTTAATCTGTGCACTGGTAACGCAATTGCGCGCGAACAGGATGATCCCCGCCGGGCGCGAAGCCGCGAGCAGCGCGCGCTCGCCATCACGGAGGCTGTCACCGGCGAATCCTGTGATATACGCCCCGCGCATTCAGCTTCTCCGTGATTTGCCCAATACCGAGCTGATCGAAAACGCCAACGGCGGCCGAAGCCGCCGTTCGAAATCGTTCAGGTCTCTTGTCTAGTTGTACTTGACCGGCCAGCAATCGGTATAGCCCACGGTCTTCAACTGATCGCAGATACCGCTGGCGAAAGCCCGCGAACCTGGCGGTCCAACGACCGAGCGATAGACGACACCTTTGCCTTGCGCGGTCAGATCGGCTTCCTGCACGTCGAAGATCTTGCCTTTCAGGACATCGAACCGCTGTTCCAGATCCACATTGGCTTTTTGCGCGTCGGCCTTACTCGCCTTCGATGCGATGACAGCGACGAAGCCTGTGCCGCCAGCCTTCGTCGGCGCTGGCGGCGCAGCGATCGCGGCACTTGGCACACCATTGGAGGCAACGAGATCGTCACGCGCCGCAAGTGGTTTCTTCTGCGGCGCCGCCTTCTTCGCGGCGGGCGCTTGCGGCTCGGGGGGAGCCACATCGGCAGCTGGCTCCGCGGAAGCGATCACACGTGGTGTTGGCTGCGGCGCCTGCTGCTGCGGGAGGATACGCGCTTGCGTTGCCGGCGCCGGTGGCAGGGTCGATGGTACCGCTTGCGGCTGGGCAGGCATCTGCACCACCATGCCGGGGATTGCCGATGCTTGCGCAGGTGCCGACATGGTGCCGTCACGCCCGACGGAAACAGTCTTCACGCGTTGCACGCCATCCGTCTCGCCGAGACTAGGAGTTGCACCTGCCGGGGCCGCGGTGCCGTCGCCAAGGCGCTCTTGCAGCTTCGACTCTTGGTTTGCAAACTGCTTGCCGCCGGGATCGGCCGGCGCAGTCTTGGCTGGGCCCTTCGGCGCAGAAACCTTCGCAACTTGCCCGCCGGTCGAAGGCTTGATGAACGTCTTGTACGCGTAGGCCATGCTGCCGCCGAGGGCGATCGCACCGACCAATGCAGACACCATGATCAATCCGCGGCGGCCTTTGCGCGGCTCATCGTCTTCATAATCGGGGAGGTCGTCTTGATCATATGCGAGATCATCGGCGTGCTGCAGCTGACCGTTCGCCTCGCCGCCGTAGCCGGGTTCGACGCCTAGGTCGTGCGGATCGGCGTAGGCGTGATGATCGGCCGCTGGTTCACCGCGACGGTCGGAGGCTCCAGCCAACTGCCACTGCGTGTCATCGCCAGGTGGCACTTGGCCATGCTGCTGCCGCGGATCACGGCCATGCGGCTGTTGATTGGTGGGCTGGCCGTAGGCTTGACCGTTGACGTCATGCTGTGGTGCGGGTGCGTAGTTGGAGAAGTCATATCCGTGCGGAGCAGGGTTAGCCGGTGCGTGCGCCTGCGGCGTGAACGGCCGCTGCGCCGGAGCCGGCTGCTGCCCGGGCTGCGGTTGCCACTGATAGGGATCTTGCGGATCGAACGGAGCCGGTTGCGCGGGCGGTGCATACGATTGCGCCTGAGGCGCCGCGGTGCGTGGTTGCTGTGCGCGAATGTCGTAGCCGCGCGATACAGGCTCCGGCGCCCGCGTCTGCGGTTCCGGTGCGTAGCGATCGAACACCGGCTGATAAGACGGCTGACCCGCCGGTGCTGCATTTGCCGGGTAGAAGCCCGGTTGTTGCGGGTAAGCAGGCTGATTGGGGTAGGCTAATGGCGCATGCGCCGCATGCTGATCGTGGCCCTGGCCGTTCACGGGATAGCCCCGGCCATTATCGTGACCGTTGGCACCGTAACCGTTCGCAGCCGTGGGATCGATACTACCGAAGGCGGCTGGCGAATGCCGCGGCTGCTGCGATGGTGCTGCCCCTTGTCCGTGGCCGCCTTGTCCCAGGGGGTAGGCTGCCCGGTTCGCCGCGTCCTGTTCGGCAATCGTTCGCTTATAAGGGGGCTGTGCGCCACCTGATTGACCTATTGGACCATTTGACCGAGACATTCCCGTCGTCCTCGCAACAACCCCCGCTCCCAGAGAATCAGGAGACTAGCGCATCTCCTGCGGAGCATCGACGCCTAGTATTGCCAATCCTGACGATATCACCTGCTGAGTAGCGATGATAAGCGCCAATCGGGCATTCGTGGCATCAAGATTACCAAGTTGTATGAAGCGCAAATGTGGCAAATCATTGCCTCGCGCCCAGAGTTGATGGAATGCGGACGCCAGATCGAAAAGATAGAACGCAAGCCGATGGGGCTCGTGCGCGCGCGCCGCTGCCGTTACCAATTTTGGGAACGCTGCCAGGTGCTTGATGAGTTCGATGTCAGCCGCATCGCTGATATTCGACAAATCGGCTGAAGCCGCACGCGTCGCATCGTACGCGGGAAACGCCGATTGCGCGTTGCGAATGACCGACGCGGCGCGCGCGTGCGCGTATTGAACATAGAAAACCGGGTTGTCTTTCGATTGTTCAGTGACTTTAGCGAAATCGAAATCGAGCGGCGCATCGTTCTTGCGATAGAGCATCATGAAGCGAACAGCGTCGCAGCCGACTTCCTCGACCACATCCCGCAGGGTGACGAAGGTGCCCGAGCGCTTGCTCATTTTCAGCGGCTCACCGTTTTTGAGCAGCTTCACGAACTGGTAGAACTGCACATCGAGTTCGGCCCGTCCTTCGCTGAGTGCCGCGACCGCCGCCTTGATGCGCTTAGCATAGCCGCTGTGGTCGGCACCCAAAACATTGACGAGATGCGTGAATCCGCGGTCGAGCTTGTTCTGGTGGTACGCCATGTCGGAGGCAAAATAGGTATAGCCGCCGTCGGACTTCTTGAGCGCGCGATCCATGTCGTCGCCGAACTGGGTCGAACGGAACAACGTTTGCGGACGGTCTTCCCACTCCTCGTTGGCCTCGCCTTTTGGCGGCGGCAGGGTGCCCTCGTACACCAGACCGCGGTCGCTCAGTTTCCCAATCGTTCCGGCGACCAGATCGCGGCCGCATGCCGTGAGAGAGCGTTCCGAAAAAAACACGTCATGCGTGATGCGCAGGCGAGCGAGATCGTTGCGGATCATGTCGAGCATGCCGGCGATCGAAACTTCGCGAACCGCAGGTAGCCATTCGGCTTCGGGCATGCGGCGGAGCGTGTCGCCGAACTTGGCGGCCAAGGCCTCGCCGATCGGCTTCAGGTAATCGCCGGGATAAAGCCCTTCCGGGATCTCTCCGATCGTCTCGCCAAGCGCCTCGCGATAGCGCAGGAACGCTGACTGGGCGAGGGTGTCGACTTGGCCGCCAGCGTCGTTGATGTAGTATTCGCGCGTGACATCATAGCCCGCAAACGCCATCAGATTTGCGATCGCGTCGCCGACAACCGCGTTGCGGCAATGACCGACATGCATCGGCCCGGTCGGATTTGCGGAAACATACTCGACGTTGACCCGGCCGCCACCGCCGGCGTTCATCCGTCCGAACTGATCGCCCTCGTTGAGGATCTGCGTGATCTGCGCGCGCCAGACCTGCCGGTCCAGGGTGAGATTGATGAACCCCGGCCCGGCGACAGAAGCCGTGGTAACGCGCGGGTCGGCCATCAGCTTGGCCACAAGCTTATCGGCGATATCGCGCGGCTTCATGCGTGCGCTCTTCGCCAACACCATCGCGGCGTTGGTCGACAGGTCACCGTGGCTCGCATCGCGCGGCGTTTCGACGTTGATCGGCGACAGATCGAGACCGGCCGGCAAAGCACCGTCGCTCATCAATCCGGTCAGCGACTGCTGCACCAGCTCCTCGATGGCGGCGAACACGTTCATTCGGATATCCCTTGGTGCGGCGATGACGGCGCCAGCGTCGGTTACATCGTTTCGCGCTAACGCAACTCGGGCGTCGCGTCAAACAAACGGCGGTGTTCGGCAATGGCGTACCGGTCCGTCATGCCGGCGACGAAATCGGCGATCACGCGCGCATGCGCCCGTGTCGTCTGCTGGGCCGCGACCCTGCGCCAATCGTCCGGCAGCGAAGCTTCGTCCCGTTGATAGCGCATGAAAAGGTCGCGGACGATATCCTCTGCGCCGTCCATTACCCGGATGACGCGCGGATGGCGATAGACGCGGGCGAACAGAAATCGCTTGAGGCCAGCGAGATCCGCAGCAATCGTTTGCGAAAATCCAATGACCGGATAGCCCGCCTGCCTGATGGCATCGGCCGTACCGGGCTTGAGTTCGCGCAACTTGTCCCGGCTCGCCTCCACCAGATCCCGGATCAGCCAGGTGATCATGCGGCGGCTGACATCGTAGTTGCGGCGGCTCTGATCGCCCTCGCGGACTGCGACCGTCATCGCCGCAACGATCTCTCGGGCGAGTGGCGCCAGCGACAGGTCCTCGAACCTGATCAGACCAGCGCGCAGCCCATCGTCGATATCGTGAGTTGCATAAGCGATATCATCGGCGAGGGCTGCAACCTGCGCTTCCGCACTCGGCCAAGCCTGGATGTCGAAGTCTTGCCACAGCTCAACCGGTTTGATGACGCGCCGCACCGCCTCCGACTGGGCACCGGCCAAGGGACCATTGTGCTTGATCAATCCCTCGAGCGTTTCCCACGTCAGGTTGAGCCCATCGAACGCCGCATATTTGCGTTCGAGCTTTGTCACCACCCGCAAGCTCTGCGCATTGTGATCAAAACCTCCGTTACCGGCATTTGCCACATCCAGCGCGCGCTCGCCGGCATGTCCGAATGGCGGATGACCGAGGTCGTGCGCCAACGCCAGCGCTTCGGCGAGGTCCTCGTCCAGGCAAAGCTGCCGGGCGACTGTCCGTGCGATCTGCGCCACTTCCAGCGTGTGCGTAAGGCGTGTTCGATAGTGATCGCCCTCATGGTAGACGAACACTTGCGTCTTGTGGGTCAGCCGGCGAAAGGCGCTCGCATGAACGATCCGATCGCGGTCACGCTGATGATCGGATCGTGTCGGGCAGCTAAGTTCCTCGAAGCGGCGCCCGCGGCTTGGAATTTTGCTCGCAGCATACGATGCAAGCCAACGCTCGCCGGGCGCCAATGGCGCTCCAAAGTCCCGCTCCGGGGCATCGAGACCGGACGGTAATGTCGATGCGTTAGTCATTGTAACTTCGTGCAATTTGAGATTCAGCCACGTTTGCCACGATTGACAATGCCGGGACGACTCTTATGTCATGCTAGCATACCGCACCGGCAGCCGGAAAAGGCACCTCTCGATGACCACGGTTACCCTGACCCAAAGCGCGGCCGATCGGATCAACCAGATTGTCGCCAACGAAGTCGCCAACAAACTCCTGCGCGTCAGCGTCGAGGGAGGCGGCTGTTCCGGCTTTCAGTACAAATTCGACCTGGTCGCCTCCGCCAGCCCGGACGACGTGGTGATAGAGCGCACGAACGCACGCGTGCTGGTCGATCCCGTTTCGCTGGAATTTCTGGACGGGGCGGAGATCGATTTCGTCGACGATTTGATCGGCGCATCCTTCAAGATACGCAATCCGAATGCAACTGCCTCCTGCGGCTGCGGAACGAGCTTTACCGTTTGATCGCGGTGGCCCAAGCATACGAAACGAGCGTTGGATGAAGGTTGCCACGTGGAACATCAACGGCGTCAAGGCTCGCATCGAAACTCTGCTGACGTGGCTCGCTGAAACCAAACCCGACGTAGTGTGCCTGCAGGAAATCAAATCCGTCGACGAGGGGTTTCCGAGATTCGAGATAGAAGCCGCTGGCTACGACGTGGCGGTGCACGGCCAGAAGGGGTTCAACGGCGTCGCGATCCTGTCACGCACACGGTTGGAGGACGTCGTCCGCGGGTTGCCGGGCGATCCTTCCGACGAACAGGCGCGCTACATCGAGGCAAGCGTGACAGCCGGCACAAGATCGATCCGTATCGGCGGATTGTACTTGCCGAACGGCAATCCGCTGGGCACGGAAAAGTACGACTATAAATTGCGCTGGATGAATCGACTTGAAACGCATGCCCGCGGTTTGATGCGCGGCGATCAAATTTTCATTCTCGCCGGCGACTTCAATATCATTCCCGAGCCTGCCGATGCCAAGTTTCCGGCCAACTGGGTGGGAGACGCGCTGTTCCAACCGGCCAGCCGCGCAGCCTTCCGGCGGTTGAAGTCCCTCGGACTGACGGATGCGGTCCGCAGCTGTCATCCGCAGCCTCGCGTGTTCACGTTCTGGGATTATCAGGCTGGCGCTTGGCAAAAAGACGAAGGCATCCGCATCGACCATCTGATGCTGTCGCCACAGGCCGCAGACCTGCTAAATGGCGCTGGCATCGACAGGTTCACCCGAGGCTGGGAGAAGCCGTCAGACCACGTACCGGTGTGGGTGGAACTCGACGTCGGATCACGAGGCTCCGCGTAGGGTGGGGCAAAGCCCCTTCAGACTTGCTCCACGCGCGCCCTAGCCCCAAAATCGCTCAGCGCAACGGCGAGAGAGTTTTCTGCCCGGATTCGCGCAATTTGAAGCCTGACATGCTACCTTGCAGGAAGCTTGCACCGCCGTTATTCGCGCCCGGCACCGGCGTTGCCTGGAAGCCAGCCGCCGTATCTGTGCGAGCGGAGCCAGCGAGACCAGTCGAAGGCGCCCTCGCCTTCGGTAAATCACTCAAGCCTCCCGCGGTCGCAGTCTCGCCATTGCTGCACGTGCGCTGCGTGCGAGGCTGGATCGAGGCTAACCCATCTCGCGATGGCCGCTCTTCCCGGGCGCGACCATACTTGCTGCGCCAATCAGCGACAGCGCCTTGCGCCTGACGCCGCACGCCCTCGCCCGCGCCGCAGAAAATGTTCTGATACTTATCCTCGATCCACACCCGCTCAGTCGCCGGTGCATTTTCGACGGCAAGCGTGATCAGCAGAAGGGCTTGCGTCTTGTCCTTGCCGACGTATTGGCCGCGCCAATAGAGATCAGCTAGGAACGCCTGCGCGCTGGTGTGACCGAGCTGGGACAGCTTGCGCAGCCAATAAACCGCTTCTTGCGGATTGGCCGGCACGCCTTCGCCACCCTGCAGCAACAGCTTGGCCAATTCGTATTGCGCATCCTCGTCGCGGAACGATTTCGCAGCATTACGGAGCAGATTTGCGGTCTGTCCGAGATCGGGCTTTACCTGGGCAGCGGTAATGCCAGAGCGATAATAGTCGGCCAACGCCACCATAGCCTTGGCAACGAACGGCGCACGCGCATCATCGTCGACGTCAACCTCGGCGTACTCGGTCACGATCGATTGATAGAGGTCAAAGGCGCGCGGGTGGTCGGTCAAGCTCAACGTGTTGTCGGCGAAAATTCGGGCAAGATAAAACTGGGCGAGGAACACACCTTTTCCCGCGGCATACTCGAATGGCGCGATCGCGAGTTCGGGGTGGCCGCTTTGCATCGCTCCGCGACCGTGTTCATAAGCAGCTTCGGGCGAGACGAACTTCATACCGACCGGCGGCCTGGCGCCGGCGGGGGAATATTGCGCGCTCGCGAGGTTGGCGCCGCCAAAACACAAAACGGCGCCGATGAGCGCTCCGGCAAAACCAGAGCGCCCCAAGAAGTGTTGACCCGGACCATTCATTCGAAAAGAACCTTGGCCCAGATTAGATGTCCGCGTAACAGACAACTTCAGCCTTTCCGCCAGCGTGAGTAACCGCGCCATTGACGGCTGGTCCCACCTGGTCTGCGTATTTACGTAGTGCGCCTGTTTGGTAATTGTTAGGCAACGGCTTCCATACCTTGCGGCGGGCGGCCAACTCAGTCTCTGAAAGGTTAACGTCGAGGGTGCCGTTGCCGGCATCGATGACGATAATGTCGCCATCCTTCAGCAGGCCGATGGGCCCACCGACAGCGGCTTCCGGGCCGACATGGCCGATGCAAAAACCGCGGGTCGCGCCGGAAAAACGTCCATCGGTGATAAGTGCGACCTTGTCACCCATGCCGCGGCCGTAGAGTGCCGCCGTCGTCGACAGCATCTCGCGCATGCCGGGACCACCCTTGGGGCCCTCGTAGCGGATGACGATCACTTCGCCTTCCAATATCCGCCCTTCTTCCACGGCCGCAAATGCATCTTCCTCGCAGTCGAAGCAACGGGCTGGACCCGTGAACTGCAACTCCTTCATGCCGGCAACCTTGACGATCGCTCCGTCCGGCGCGAGCGTCCCGCGCAGGCCCACCACACCACCCGTGGGCGACAGTGGATTGGAGGTCGGGTAGACCACCTTCTGGTTGGTGTTGAACTTCACACCTTCCAGGTTCTGCGCGATTGTCTTGCCGGTGACGGTCATGCAGTCGCCGTGAATGAAACCGCCATCCATCAGCGCCTTCATGATCTGCTGGACACCGCCGATGTCGTGCACGTCCTTGGCGACGTATTTGCCACCGGGCTTCAGATCCGCGATGTACGGCGTCTTCTTGAAGATCTCGGCGACGGCAAACAAGTCGAAGTCGATGCCACACTCGTGCGCCATGGCCGGCAGATGCAGCGCGGCGTTGGTCGAACCGCCGGTGGCAGCGACGATAGTTGCGGCATTTTCGAACGCTTTGCGAGTTGCGATATCGCGCGGGCGCAAACCTTCAGCCACCATGCGCATCACGGCCTTGCCGCTCTCGACGGCCCAGAAATCGCGGGCGAGATCGGGCGCAGGCGCACCGGCTGAACCAGGCAATGCGAGCCCGATCGCTTCAGAAACGCACGCCATCGTATTCGCCGTGAACTGGCCGCCGCACGCGCCAGCGCTCGGACAGGCAACGCGCTCGAGTTCGAACAGATCTTCGTCTGACATCTTACCAGCGGAGTGCTGCCCGACGCCTTCGAACACGTCGACGACGGTGACGTCGCGACCTTTGAATTTACCTGGCAGGATCGAACCGCCGTACATGAAAACCGCCGGCACATTGAGGCGCAGCATCGCCATCATTACGCCGGGCAATGATTTGTCGCAGCCAGCGATACCGACCATCGCGTCGTATGAATGTCCGCGCATCGTCAGCTCAATCGAGTCAGCGATGACTTCGCGGCTGACCAGCGACGACTTCATGCCCTGGTGCCCCATGGCGATGCCATCGGTCACGGTGATCGTGCAAAATTCACGGGGCGTACCACCGGCTTCGTTCACGCCCTTTTTAGCCGACTGGGCTTGGCGCATCAGCGCGATATTGCAGGGCGCAGCCTCGTTCCAGCACGATACGACGCCGACGAAAGGCCGATGGATTTGCTCTTCGGTAAGGCCCATCGCATAATAGTAGGATCGATGCGGTGCCCGCGTCGGACCCTCGGTAACATGCCGGCTCGGTAGCTTGCTCTTGTCGAATTTGTTGGTCATTGTCTCACTTTGCCTCCCAGCGCCCGTCAAATGATGTGCACACGCCTCAACAGCTTGCGCGCAAAAATCATCCTAAAGGCGCTGGACGCGGCACTCAATACCGCTGTCATGCACGTCTGTCCGGCTCCGAGGAAACGTTAACGTTCCTCACACAAGTATCTTGTCGGTCAGATTTGTGACCCAAAAGTGGCATCGCAGTCGTGAAGCGTGTCTGTTGCGCCACATCCTGCAGTTATGCATTCTGAGAACCCACAACGACAGAACTTCACTCGGAGAGTAAGGATTGCGCGCAAACGCAGAAGCAGTTTCGTCGAAGTTTTTATAAATTCCCCGTTGAAAGGTCTGTGCCGACACGTGAAGGCCGGATTGTGCGATGTATCTAAAAATGCCTTCCGGAGTTCACCGCAATGACGTTCCGCCGCCGTGTTCTGCTCGGTTGCCTGCTGTTACCGATGCTGGCTGCCGGCTACATCGCGTCCCCGTTCGTATCGATGTGGAACTTGCGCGAAGCCATCACGCACAACGACGCCGTTGCAATCGAAACGCGAGTCGAATGGGCAAGCGTACGCAGCAGCCTGCGCGCTTCGCTGGCCGATCATGCCAACTTGTACCCCTTGGCGGCCGCCGCTGGTGAGAAAGTCCAGCCCTCGCTTTGGCAGCGGGTAAAGGGTGCGTTCGGCGCCACCATGCTCGATCGTTTCATCGAGACATATGTGACACCGGAAGGGCTGCCGAAGCTATTCGACTACCGCACGACGTGGCGCGAGGCGGTAACGAACGAAACTATCGAACCCGAAGCAACAGGCCGCATCGACCGCGTCAAACAGTTCTGGTCACGCATCAAGCGCGCCGAGTTCCAGTCGCTCACGCGCATCGAACTCGAGATTGCCGATCGCAATGTTGCGAGCCGCCACTATGTCAGCACGCTGGAGCTAATTGGCCTCGGATGGAAACTGACGAGCCTTCGAATCACGACCGCCGGTCAAAGCGGGCCAATGGTGCAAGTCGCTGACAAGTAGACGAGCTTCATCATCACCTGCGATAACGATTTACATCTTGTTGTTTACTGCCAACTAAGCGAGCCTTCAGAATAACGCGAAACAGCAGGTTCAATGCAAGTCACTATGCCAAAGGCTGCACCGAGGTTCGAGCGCATCACCTTTGTTGCGAGCGACAATGCGGAGGCGCAAACAGCCCAACAGCGCCTGACCGGACGTTATGGTCAATTCAAAGGCGACACGCCGCAAGCCGTCGTCGCGTTGGGTGGCGATGGTTTAATGCTGCAGACGATGCACCGCTACATGCATCAGAGCATTCCGGTCTACGGCATGAACCGTGGGTCTGTCGGGTTTCTGATGAACGAATATCGTGAGGACGAATTGCACGCCCGGCTGGAAACGGCGGAAACGACGATCACGCATCCCCTCATCATGATCGCGACCGACGTTGATGGGCGCACGCATCGCGCTCTGGCCATCAACGAAGTTTCGCTGTTCCGGCAGACCCATCAAGCCGCGAAACTCAAGCTTACCGTCGATGGCAAAGTGCGGCTGGAGGAACTGATTTGCGACGGCGTACTCGTTGCGACGCCAGCCGGTTCGACCGCTTACAACCTTTCAGCGTACGGTCCGATTTTGCCGATCGACACCGCGCTGCTGGCGTTGACGCCGATCAGTCCGTTTCGTCCGCGGCGCTGGCGTGGCGCGCTGTTGCCGAACCGGGCTAACATCGGCATCGATATTCTCGAAGCGGATAAACGCCCGGTGAATGCCGTTGCCGATCACGCGGAGACGCGCTCCGTCATTCGAGTCGACATCCAGGAAGATGCATCGGTAGATCTGATGATGATGTTCGATCCGGGTCACAGCTTGGATGAGCGCATCTTATCTGAGCAGTTCAGATACTGAGAAGGACCGTATGCAGGGATTGTACTACGAAGATTTCGAGGTCGGCCGCGTGTTCGATCACGCGCTACGCCGCACCGTGACAGAGATGGACAACACTCTCTTCTCCTGCCTCACCCACAATCCTCAGCCCCTGCACATCGATCACGAATTCGCCGCGAGCACCGAGTGGGGGCGGCCGCTGGTCAACAGCCTGTTCACCCTCGGATTGATGATCGGCATATCGGTTAACGATACGACGCTTGGCACCACCATCGCCAATCTCGGCATGACCGATGTGAAGTTCCCAGCACCGGTCTTTCACGGTGACACCATACGGGTCACCACCGAGGTGATGACCAAGCGCGAGAGCAAGTCGCGTCCCGATGCCGGACTTGTCGAGTTTCACCACCGCGCGATCAATCAGCGCCAAGAACTAGTTGCCGAATGCCGGCGGCAAGCGTTCATGCGCAAGACACCTCCAGCGAAAGTTTGACACAGATGCGATCTCTCTTGTTCGTCCCCGGCGATAGTGAAAAGAAGCAGGCGAAAGCCCTTGGAGCCGG
>JANOOW010000368.1:0-3127 GCA_031421555.1 Hyphomicrobiaceae bacterium
TGCTCGGGCTGGGCCGGTCGTGGACCATCCTGGCCTGTTCCGCGTTGCTGATTGCGGCCACTTGCCGAAGGCGTTGTCGCGTCGGCCTCTTGCGCCACGGCTGGTAACGCTGCGATCGCTAAAAGGAACGAAAGCAAGGTAACAGCGGTAGCCCGCAAAGAGATTTCAGTCCACGCATTGCAACGCATACACATCTCCTTAACCAGTTGCACGCCACACTGCCCGCGCAATTCGCCAAGCGCAAGACGCTGGGGCAACTGTGCCGCCGAACGAATCCGGCTATAGCCAAGCTGCAATTCGCATGTGCGGGGATCGACCGACAATGCCATTCACACGGCACACGAGACGAACCATTCTAGCGAGCCTGGCGGCCAGCGCGGCAAACATCCCTGTTGATCTGGCCTTCGCCCAATTGCGCGACACCCCGGCTCCCTTCGATCCTGCGACCGGCCGCTTCAAGCGTCCGCATCACGATAAGCCGATCCCGGACGGCAAGGTCGCGCGTGGCAACCGTCAGATCGTCGCCGCATGGTTTTCCGACCCGACCCAGCGCTATCGTCATTTCGTCCTCGGATCGGAACACGAACCAGGCTCGCTGGTGATATCGACCGCCGATCATCGCGCCCACAAAATCGCGCTGCCCGCCGATAGCGTGTTCGAAGATCGCGAACCACGCATCGTCGATATCGACGGCACCGACATGGTCATTGCTGTGCGCAGCTACCTCAAGCAGGGCGCGGCGCTGGCGCTCGCCGGCATCGTTGGCGGCGAGGCCAAAATCATCATCGAAACGCCGGCCATCGGCGCGCCGTTCAAGTGGTTGAACCCGATCGGCCCGGCGAACTTCACCGGCGACGGTATCCTGCAGATCGCGCTCGTTAGGACGCCGCACGTCAACGGCCAGCTGCAGTTGTGGACGGCGCGTAATGGCCAACTGCTGCAGACGTTCGCGATCGACGACGTTTGCAATCATTCGCTCGGGTCGCGCTTTCTTCGCCTGCATGCGATTGCCGATTTCAATGGTGACGGCATTCCGGATCTTGCAGTGCCGTCACAAGATCGCCGCCGCATCCGGTTCTTCTCGTTCAAGGGCGGGCGCGCGAAGGAGTTCCACCAGGCCGAGTTGCCTGCAGTCGCCTCGGAGGATTTCAAAATCGTGACAAAGGACGGCAGGCCAGCGGTACAGGTCGGCATGACGGCGGGAAGAACGATCATCGTAAGCGTTTGATCATGTCTCCCGCTGAATTTCGGCAAACAACCAATCGCGAAAGGCCTCCACTTTTTTGCGCTGACGGGCACGCGGCGGATAGACCAGATAGTACGCTTGTCCGGCGGGCATCTTGAAGTCGAACGGCCGCACAAGACGACCGGCCGCCATATCGTCACCAACCAGTCCGCTGCGGCCGAGCACGACACCTTCGCCGATGACCGCCGCCTGAAGCGCCTGACCGGACGATGTCAGTCTCGGCCCCCGGTGCGCATCGATGCCGGTGATGCCTGCGGCCCGCAACCACATCGACCAATCGATATGGAAGTCGTCGTGGATCAACGTTTGGAATTTGAGGTCGGCAGGCGTGCGAAGTGGATGTTCGCCATGTAGTAGCGCCGGGCTGCAAACTGGAAAAAGGTCTTCCTGCATGAGGAGTTCCGAATCGAGACCGGGGTATTGCCCGCGGCCGTAACGGATCGCGATATCGATTCCATCGGAGACGAAGTCCACCAACCTTTCGGACGTCGACAACCTCACGTCGATATCGCCGTGGAGCCTGCGAAATCCGAACAGGCGTGGCACCAGCCACCTGCTGGCAAACGAGTCGAGCGTGCTGATACTTAGGATGCCGGTCGAATCGACGCCTTTGGTTGCAGCCGTAGCAGCGCTCAGCTGCTCCAAAAGATCACGAACCTGCGCTGCGTAGCTGGCGCCGGCTCTGGTCAAGCTGATCGACCGCGTCGCCCGCACGAACAGCAGGACACCGAGGTGATCCTCCAGATGGCGCACCGCCCGGCTGACCGCTCCGTGCGTGACGTGCAGTTCGTCTGCAGCCTTCGAAAAGCTCAGGTGACGAGCGGCTGCTTCGAAGCTCGGAAGCGTATTCAGCGGGGGAAGTCTGCGAGTCATCAGGCAATTTCATGCGTGAGTTCTAATCACACATGGCAGGTCGATTAGTCGTTTGTCACGCGACTGTAGCGGGCTTGTTTCATGACCAACGACAGCAGTTTTCGTGACTCAGCGGTAGGAGCAGTAAAATGAACACGGCGACGATAACTCATACTACGGCTCCATCAAAGCTGGCCAAGCCAGCGGCGGCAGCTGCCGCTTTTCCCCTTATGCTTATGACGTGGTTGCGCCGGGTCCGCGACCGCCGCGAGCTGATGCGACTGATGGAGCAGCCGGACTATCTGATGAAGGACGTCGGCCTACAGCGCGACGAGATCGTGCGCGAAGCCATCAAGCGGTTCTGGGTCGCTTAAGGCTGCTTACCCCTTCGACGCAATCTCCTTCAGCCGATAGAGTGCCTCCAACGCGGCCTTCGGCGTCAGTTCGTCGGGATGGATACCGGCAAGCGCGGTATCGACGGCGGACACGGGCGGCGGTTCAGGCTTCGGCGGGACGACCGGCGCTGCGAACAACGGCAGATCCTCCAGTGTCGAGCCACCCGCACCGGCGCGGCGATTGTTCTTCTCCAGCCGCGCCAGTACTTCCCCCGCCCGCTTTACGACGGCTTTCGGCAACCCTGCAAGTCGCGCCACCTGGATGCCGTACGACCTATCAGCGGCCCCCGGCTTGATCTTGTGCAGGAACACGATCTCGTCCTGCCATTCGCGCACATCGACCGTCACATTGGTGATCTCGGCCAAGCGTCCGGCGAGCTGCGTCAACTCGTGGAAGTGCGTCGCAAACAACGCGCGGCATCGATTGCCTTCGTGCAGATGTTCAACGGTTGCCCAAGCGATCGACAAGCCATCGAAGGTTGCGGTGCCACGCCCGATCTCGTCGAGGATGACGAGGCTCTTGTCCGTCGCCTGGTTGAGGATCGCCGCGGTTTCGACCATCTCAACCATGAACGTCGACCGGCCGCGCGCGAGATCGTCCGAGGCGCCGACGCGGCTGAACAGGCGATCGACG
>JANOOW010000369.1:0-3305 GCA_031421555.1 Hyphomicrobiaceae bacterium
TTCCCCCCGGAACCGAAACTAGCCTTCCCGTAGGCGCATTGTTCAAGCTCGAAGACAGGGTCGGCACGTTGGTCGGCTGCATCGAGGGCGCCCTCTGGATATCGCAAGTAGCCGAGCCGCACGATGTCGTTTTGGTTGCAGGCGAAAGCATCGCGCTCACAGCCCCCAGAGCCGCGATCGTCGGTGCCATCAATGGCGGGGCGGTGGTCCGCATCGCGCAGTTGACGGATATTTCGTTGGCGGCATAGCGTGGCGCATGGCTTCGGGACTGCGGCGCCACGCTCGCTGGCCCCTACCTTGCTCCCCCGATATCCACCAGGCTGCCCGTCACGTACGAGGCCGCATCCGACAGCAGCCACAGCACGGTTTCGCCGACTTCTTCCGGCGTGCCGACGCGGCCTTGCGGCACAAGGCCGACAAGCTTCTGCAGGCGTTCCTTGTCGCCGGTCGCGTCGTGGATCCCGGTTGCGATCAAACCCGGGCGCACGGCGTTGACGCGGATGCCTTGCGGGGCGGCCTCGATAGATAGCCCGTGCGTGAACGTGTCGATCGCGCCCTTTGACGCCGCGTACGCCAGCATGCCGTTCGCTCCGCCGATGACGGCCGCCCGGCTGCTCATGTTGACGATCGCGCCACCCTTGCCGCCGTTCTTGGCCGACATACGCTTGACCGCTTCGCCAGCGCACAGGAACTGGCTCGTGATGTTGATGCGCCAATGATCGTCGAGCATCGCGGCGGTCATTTCCGTTATCGGCGCATAGGTGTGCACGATGCCCGCGTTGTTGAACAAGCCGCTAACGGGGCCGAGCGTCTTGCCGGTCTCGGCGAACAGATGGGCCGCACCCTGCGCCGTCGAGACGTCGGCCTTGATGGCAACCGCCTTGCCGCCGGCTTTTTCGATCGCAGCAACAACCTGAGCCGCTTGATCGGGGCTGGAATTATAATTCACGGCAACGGCCCAGCCGCGCGCACCGGCAAGTTTTGCGGTAGCCGCTCCTATACCCCGGCTCGCCCCAGTGATAATCAATACGCCGCTCATCTCGTTTCCTCCCGCTCTGTATTTACCGGCCGATGATAGCCCTGACGTGCGACAACCTGAACCCTCAGTTTCCGCAAGGGTCACCCGCCTTGGAAAGCCAACGCAAAATCGGCTACACGGAGGCGTGGATCAAGATAACCGGGACCATTGTGATGGGGTCGGCTGCGAGTGGATCGAACCGATCGGCCAGTGGGGGCGTGGTTCGGTGCAGCTGTTGGAATTGCCGACGGACGATGAGATCCACGACAACATCGTTGCCGCATGGGTGCCGGAAGAACCGGTGAAGGCCGGACATGTCGTCGATCTCAGCTACAAGCTGCATTGGCGCAACGACGAGCCGGAGTTGGTGCGCGAGCAAACCCAGATTTTGACCGAAACCTGGGCGTACCAATATCACGTTTGACGAGGGGTTGCCGATCGCTTGATGGCTTGCCACGTTGTGGCCACCGCTACAACCCGGGACGGAGGTCGCACATGAGCTGGCTGCCCGATCAAGATCCCATCCCCGGTGACAGAAAAACTTGCGACGCGATCGAGCACGTCATCGTGCCGCGTTCGCGCGATCTCGGTGGCTTCGAAGTGCGCCGTGCGTTGCCCTCTGCCAAGACCCAGATGGTCGGGCCATTCATTTTCTTCGATCAAATGGGGCCGGCCGAATTCATTCCCGGCACTGGCATCGACGTGCGTCCGCATCCCCACATCGGCCTGGCGACGGTGACGTACCTGTTCGAGGGTGAGATCTGGCATCGGGACTCGCTCGGCACCTCGATGCCGATCCGGCCGGGCGACGTGAATTTGATGTCGGCAGGGCGCGGCATCGTGCATTCGGAGCGTGAGGCGCCGGAGCTAAAGGTTCAGTCGCGGCGCATGTTCGGCATTCAGGCGTGGTGCGCGCTGCCGAAGTCGCACGAGGAGACCGCACCCAAGTTTGTGCATCACGGCGTCGATGCGCTGCCGCGGATCACCGGCGAGGGCAAGCGCGTGCGGCTGATCATGGGGTCGGCGTTCGGACAAACCGCGCCGACAGCGTTCCCGCATCCAACGCTTTATGCCGAGGCGGTACTGGCGCCCGGCGCGATCCTGCCGTTTGACGCCGACTACGACGAGCGCGGGATTTATATCGCATCTGGCACCATCGATATTGCCGGACAGACGTTCGAGGCCGGCCGGTTGCTGACGTTCAGGCCGGGCGACCGGATCTCGATTTTGGCGACGTCGCAAACGCGGCTGATGATGCTCGGCGGCGAGCCGATGGAAGGCCCGCGCCACATCTGGTGGAACTTCGTGTCGTCGTCGAAAGACCGCATCGACGCTGCCAAGGAAGATTGGCGGCAAAAGCGGTTCGCCCTGGTGCCCGGCGACGAGGTCGAGCGGATCGAACTGCCGGGGTGAGGGTGAGCACGCCGCCGCGTCGTAGGGTGCAATAGCGAAGCGTATTGCACCGTGACGAAGGCCGGTCGCGCGGTGGGTGTCGTGGTGCAATACGCGAAAGTCGCTATTGCACCCTACGGTCCGCCAACCCGGTCACACCGTCATCAGCTTCCTGACATCGGCCTCAACCATGCTCGCCTTCGTGCCGGACAGTACGACTTCACCGCGTTCGAGCACGGCGAACGTATCCGTCAACTCCTTGGCGAAGTCGAAGTACTGCTCGACCAGAACGATCGCCATCGTGCCCTTCCCGCGCAGGTAGCTGATGGCGCGGCCGATGTCCTTGATGATCGACGGCTGGATGCCCTCGGTCGGCTCGTCGAGCACAAGGAGCTTCGGGCGGGTCACCAGCGCACGGGCGATAGCGAGCTGCTGTTGTTGTCCGCCGGAAAGGTCGCCACCACGGCGCCCGAGCATCGATTTCAGAATCGGAAATAGCTCGAACAGCTCAGGTGGAATCGTGCGATCGGCGCGCTTCAAAGGTGCGTACCCAGTTTCGAGATTTTCCTTCACGGTGAGCAGCGGAAAAATCTCACGCCCCTGCGGCACGTAGGCGATACCGCGGCGCGCGCGCTCGTAGGATGAGAGCTTCGAGATGTCCTCGCCGTTGAGGTGGATCGCACCGCCGCTGATCGATTGCTGGCCGACGATCGCGCGCAACAACGAACTTTTGCCGACGCCGTTGCGTCCAAGCACGCACGTCACGCGACCGGTCTCGGCCGCGATCGACACCCGCCGCAACGCCTGCGCCGCGCCATAATGAAGGTCGATCTGGTCTACGGTCAGCATGGGATGGTCCGCATAATTCCCTCTCCCCTGATTGCAGGGGAGAGGG
>JANOOW010000370.1:0-25461 GCA_031421555.1 Hyphomicrobiaceae bacterium
CGAACGTCCATGCCACGATCTTGGGTCAGAACAGTCGCGTGTCGTATGATGATATCATCGATCATCAGATCCGCGCCGGTCTGCGCTGGGATATCAACTGAAGCAAATCGTTGCACACCTAGTTATCGAGGGCGGGCAGCGATGCTCGCCCTCGTTGCGTTTGCGTCACGGTTGACACCTTCCCCGGCCCACACTATTCCCGGCCCCGGGCCACCTTCCCCCACCGGGAGGCTGCTATCTGGAAGGGTAGAGATCATGACACTGAGCAAACCGGCCAAGCTGCCGGCTAATCCGCATTTCTCGTCCGGCCCCTGCGCCAAGCGCCCCGGCTGGTCTCTCAAGGCTCTCGAGAATGCATTCCTTGGCCGGTCGCACCGGGCGAAGGATGGCAAGGCGCGTCTGAAGCTCGCGATCGACAAGACGAGCGCGATCCTCGGTCTACCCGCAGATTACCATTGCGCCATCGTGCCGGCGTCCGACACGGGCGCCTACGAGATGGCGATGTGGACGATGCTCGGTGCGCGCGGCGTCGAGGCGCTCGCCTGGGAGAGTTTCGGCGCCGGTTGGGTAACCGACATCGTCAAGCAGCTGAAGCTCAAGGACGCTCGCATCACCATTGCAGAGTATGGGCATCTGCCCGACCTGTCGAAGGTCGATTTCTCGCGCGACGTTCTGTTCACCGCCAACGGGACGACATCGGGCGTGCGAGTTCCCAACTACGACTGGATTCCCGCTGATCGCGAAGGCTTGACCTTCGCCGATGCCACTTCGGCGGCGTTCGCGCAGGAACTCGACTGGTCGAAGATCGATGTGTGCACGTTCTCCTGGCAAAAGGTGCTCGGCGGGGAAGCCGCGCACGGCATGCTGGTGCTGTCGCCGCGCGCGGTCGCTCGACTGGAAAGCTATTCGCCAGCGTGGCCGCTGCCGAAAATCTTTCGCCTCACCAAGGGCGGCAAGTTCATGAGGGAAGTGTTCGAGGGCGAGACCATCAACACGCCCTCGATGCTGGCAATCGAAGACTATCTCGATGCGCTGAGCTGGGCGGAAAGTGTGGGCGGCCTCAAGGGGCTGATCCAGCGGGCCGATGCCAATGCGCAAGCGATCTTCGATTGGACCGAACGCACACCTTGGATCGCCAATCTCGCCGTCGATCCGGCGACGCGATCGAACACGTCGGTGTGCCTGC
This sequence comes from Hyphomicrobiaceae bacterium, assembly GCA_031421555.1. Taxonomy (GTDB): domain Bacteria; phylum Pseudomonadota; class Alphaproteobacteria; order Rhizobiales; family Hyphomicrobiaceae; genus JAKFWF01. The sequence continues at coordinate 1,187 of JANOOW010000370.1, forward strand.
GCTTCACCGATATTGCGATCACCGCGTTGCCGCTCGATGCACAAGCGGCCTTCGCCAAGCAGGTCGCGGGCAGCCTCGATAAGGAGGGTGCGGCCAACGACATCGCCTACTATCGCGATGCGCCGCCGGGCTTGCGCATCTGGTGCGGATCGACCGTCGAGACTGCGGACGTAAATGCGCTGCTACCGTGGATCGAGTGGGCATTCGCCGCTGAGCGCGCCAAGTTCGTCTGATCTTGCCCTCTCCCCCGCCACTCAGGGGAGAGGGATAAATGGAGACTTCCATGTCCTCAATACCCAAAGTTCTCATTTCCGACGAGCTGTCGCCCGCCGCCGTGCAGATCTTCAAGGATCGAGGCGTCGCGGTCGATGTGAAGCCGGGCCTCTCGAAGGACGAACTGCAGGCGATCATCGGCGACTACGATGGTCTCGCCATCAGGTCGGCGACCAAGGTCACAGAGAAGTTGCTGGCTGGCGCCGAGCGATTGAAGGTGGTCGGGCGGGCCGGCATCGGCGTCGACAACGTCGACATCAAGGCTGCGACCGTCAAGGGCATCATCGTGATGAACACGCCCTTCGGCAACTCGATCACGACGGCCGAACATGCGATTACGCTGATGCTGGCGCTGGCCCGGCAGATCCCGACGGCCGACCGTTCGACGCAGGCCGGCAAGTGGGAAAAGTCGAAGTTCATGGGCGTCGAGATCACCGCCAAGACGCTGGGAGTGATCGGGTGCGGCAACATCGGTGCAATCGTTGCCGAGCGCGCGCTGGGCCTCAAGATGAAGGTGATCGCGTTCGATCCGTTCCTCACCGAAGAGCGAGCGTTGGCGCTTGGCGTGACGAAGGTCGAGCTGGACGAACTGCTGCGTCGCGCCGACTTCATCACGCTGCACACGCCGCTCACCGACAAGACGCGCAATATTCTCAATGCGCAGGCACTGGCAAAAACCAAAGCCGGTGTGCGTATCATCAACTGCGCGCGCGGCGGGTTGATCGACGAGGCAGCTTTACTGGCAGCGCTCGACTCAGGTCACGTTGCCGGTGCCGCGCTCGACGTATTCCTGGTGGAACCTGCGAAAGTAAATCCTCTGTTCGGGCATCCGAACGTTATCTGCACGCCGCATCTGGGCGCTGCCACCGTGGAAGCGCAGGAGAACGTCGCGCTGCAGGTCGCCGAGCAAATGTCGGACTATTTGCTGACCGGGGCCATCACGAACGCGATCAACTTCCCGTCGATCTCGGCGGAAGATGCACCTAAACTTCGCCCCTACGTGAAGCTTGCCGAACAGCTTGGATTGTTCGCCGGGCAACTGACCGAGAGCGGCATCAAGTCGGTGCGTGTCGAGTATGCCGGCGAAGTCGCCAAGCTCAACGTCAAGCCGCTCACGGCCGCAGCGATTGCGGGCGTGCTCCGCCCACTCCTGTCCGACGTCAACATGGTGTCGGCTGGCACTATCGCAAAGGAACGCGGCATGGTGGTCGAGGAGGTCACGCGCGGGCAAGATGGGGCGTACGAGAGTTATGTGCGGGTGACGGTGAAGACCACCGGTCAGGAACGATCGGTGGCCGGTACGGTATTCTCCGACGGCAAGCCGCGCATAATCCAGGTCAAGGGCATCGAGATGGAAGCCCAATTCTATCCGCACATGCTGTACGTCACCAACAGCGACAAGCCGGGGTTCATCGGCAAGGTCGGCGCGCTGATGGGGGAAGTCGGCATCAACATTGCCCGTCTCAATTTGGGCCGCGATAAACCTGGCGGCGATGCCATCGCATTGATCGCAATCGATAGCGCGGCTGGTGACGAGGTCATTGCCCGCATCAAGAAGTTCGAGCATGTCAATCGCGTGCAGCGGTTGGAGTTCTGATTACCCTCCGAGCTAACACGCATACACAACCCGTTTGCCATTATTTGATTACGATGTTACGAGTGCGACAGTTTGGTCATCGCATAATTTGGCATCAAATCGCAGCGGAGGCATGGGTCCCGAGTTATCGGGTACCCCTTGGCAGCTGCAGCGATGAACAGCCACGACCGGCCAAGAATGCATCCGCGCCAAGCTCAGAAAAATGAGCAGCGCAATCGAGGGAACGCGATAATGGGTCACGCAATGAAGCGGCGGCAGTTTCTGAAGCTTGGTGTGGCAGGGGCAGCTGCGACTAGTCTGGGCCTAGGCCCTGCGTCGGCGCAAGCCAAGTTGGTGCTGAAGGCATCCGATGTGCACCCAACCGGCTATCCGACAGTCGCTGCGGTCGAGGCGATGGGTAAGAAACTCGAAGCGGCGTCCAACGGCCGGATCTCGGTTACAATGTTCCCGTCGATGCAACTCGGCGGCGAAAAGGAAATGATCGAGCAGGCTCAGGTCGGCGCTCTGCAGCTCGCCCGCGTCTCGGTCGGAGCGCTCGGCCCGGTGGTTGACGATTTGAATGTCTTCAACATGCCGTTCGTTTTCCGCGATGGCGATCACATGGAAAAAGTGATCGACGGCGAAATCGGAGACGAGTTGCTTGCCAAGATCACGGCGAGTGAAAAGACCGGTCTGATCGGTCTGTGCTGGATGAATGCGGGCACGCGCAATGTCTACAACTCAAAAAAAGCGATCAGGAGCCTCGACGACCTCAAGGGCCTGAAGATCCGGATGATGGGCAATCCATTGTTCGTCGACACCATGAACGCGCTCGGCGGCAACGGCATCGCTATGGGCTTCGACCAGGTCTATAACGCCATGCAGACCGGCGTCGTCGACGGCGCGGAGAACAATTTCCCGAGCTTTATCGCGCAGAACCACTTCCAGGTCGCCAAGTACATCTCGAAAACCGAGCATCTGATCATTCCGGAAATTCTGGTCTTCTCGAAGCGGACGTGGGGAACGCTGTCGAAGGAGGATCAAGCGCTGATCGCAAAAGCCGGGCGCGAGGCTCAGAAGGAACAACGCGCGCTCTGGTACAAGGCTGAGGAAGAGTCGCTCGCCAAAATGAAGGCTGCCGGCATCGAGATCATCACGTTCGCCGACAAGAAAGCGTTCCAGGATGCGGTGAAGCCGGTCTGGGACAAGTACGGCGCCAAGTATGCCGCCCTGGTCAAGCGGATCCAGGACGTCAAGTAAGCAAGTTTCTTTCGCCAATGCAGGCTGATTGGCATTTTGCCAGTCAGCCTGTGCTCAACCTTGCAGCATCAGTGTCAAAGGAACCGACATGTCCGGGACAACGGCGGCCGGTGTGTTTCGACGTGCCATGGACCTACTTTACTGGGCTGGCGCCGGAGCAGGTTGCATCGCACTCGTCGTCGTCTCGGCGGTCATTCCGTGGGCGGTTTATACCCGCTATGTTTTGAACAGTGCCGCCTCATGGCCGGAGCCGATGGCGGTGTTGCTCATGGTCGGGATGTCGTTCATTGGCGCCGCCAATTGTTATCGCCAACGCATTCACATGAACATGACTGTGGGCACGGATCTACTGCCGCCGCGCTTTCGGGCCGCGGCTTCGCTCATCAGTGAGCTTTTGATGGGTGTGATCGGGTTGCTGATGGCTGTCTGGGGTTGGAAACTTGCGGTGGCGACCTGGAGCAATACGGTAGATGAGTTCCCCTGGTTGTCGGTCGGCGTCACGTATCTGCCGATCGTCGTAAGCGGCGTGATGCTGGTGCTGTACGTGATCGAGCGTTTGACCATCGGGCCGCCGCCTAATGACGGCAGCGACGCCCACATCACGGTCGAGTAGTTTCCCACTGCAGCGAAGAAGTGCACCATGGACATTGCGATCCTTCTCATAAGCATGTGCCTCTTCTTTGCTGTCGGCATGCCGATCGCTTATGCACTTGCGTTGTCGGCTCTGGTCGGAGCGTGGTGGATCGATATCCCGATCGAAGCCGTGATGCAGCAGCTGGCAAGCGGCGTCGGTAAGGTGTCGATGTTGACCATCCCGTTCTTCGTGTTGGCTGGTGCCATCATGGCCGAGGGAGGCATGGCGCGGCGGCTGGTCGACCTCGCCTCGGTCATCGTCGGCTATACCCGCATGCGGGGCGGTTTATCGCAGGTCAACATTCTTGCGACCACGATTATGAGTGGCATCTCCGGTTCGTCCGTGGCCGACACGTCGGCGATCGGTTCCGTAATGATCCCGCAGATGGCGGCGAAAGGTTACCCGCGAGTCTTTGCGACGAACGTGACGATAAGCTCGTCGCTGCAGGCGATCATCATCCCGCCGAGCCACAACACGGTGATCTACTCGCTGGCAACCGGCGGCACGGTGTCGATCGCGAGCTTATTCCTGGCCGGCATCATCCCGGGCCTGCTGCTCGCCTTTTCGATCTCGATGCTGTGCTTGTTCTACGCCTACCGCGATAAACATCCCAAGGAAGATCCGGTGCCGTTGCGGCAGGCGGTCAGGATCATGGGTGATGCGGTGTGGGGCATCATCACGCTGGTGATCGTGCTGGGCGGCATTTTGACTGGCGTGTTCACGCCGATTGAAGCAGGTGCGGTCGCCTGTGTGTGGGCCTTTCTGGTCACTATGTTCATCTACCGCGATTATACCTGGGGTGAGCTGCCGATGCTCGCCTACCGGACACTGCAGACGGTTGCAATGGTGCTGACACTGGTCGCCACCGCCTCATGCTTCGGCTACGTCGCGGCGCTGATGCAAATGCCGCTGAAGATGACCAACTTCTTCGTAGCGATCTCCAGCAACAAATATGTCCTGCTGATGTGGCTCAACATCATGCTTCTCGTGCTTGGCACCGCGCTCGACCTGGCACCGCTGCTGTTGATCTGCACGCCTATCCTGCTGCCGGTGGTCAAACAGTTCGGTATCGATCCCGTGCACTTCGGCATCGTGATGCTGCTCAACCTTGGCATTGGCCTGCTGACGCCGCCGGTTGGCACGACGCTCTTCGTCGGCTGCGCTATCGGCAAAGTTTCGGTCAATGATGTGATGCGCGAGATTTGGCCATTCTATTACGTCATGTTCACGGTGCTGATGCTGGTGACATACCTTCCCGCGCTCTCGCTGTGGCTGCCCAGCGTGTTCGGGTTATAGATGACTAATGGTGCCTACCCGAATGGCGCGCCTATTTTGTCACGGCAGCCGGGACGTGTTGTAATCACCGAAGTTCTGGGCAAAACAACGAGCAGGCTGGAAACCAGAAGGCACTTCACTCGTCAGAAACGGTAACGTAACTAGGAGCGTGTCATGCCAACTCATGTGGGCGAATGCTTTTGCGGCGCAGTCCGGTTGGAGGTAACCGGCGAGCCAGAAGGCATGGGCTATTGTCATTGCCGATCCTGCCGGTCGTGGTCGGGTGGGCCTGTCAACGCCTTTTCGCTGTGGAAGCCGGAAGCGGTTCGGGTGACGGCTGGTGCCGAACATGTAGGCATGTTTGCCAAGACGGCCATGAGCGAGCGCAAATTCTGCACGAAGTGCGGTGGGCATCTCATGGCCAACCATCCGCCGCTGGCGATGGTCGACGTTTTTGCAGCCACCATTCCAACGCTGAAGTTCGCGCCCGGTGTTCATGTCAACTACGCCGAGACGGTTTTGCCGATGCGGGATGGATTGCCCAAGTTCAAGGATTTTCCAGCGGAATTTGGCGGCTCGGGTGAGCAAGTCTCCGAGTAGTTCTGATGCTCGGCTAGGTCCCGATCCTTAGCGGCGCGTTGATCTTGCGCAGAGCGGCCAGGACGGATTGTGCGGTGATGCGCCCAGTTTTTGGGTTCTCCGACGGTACGTTTTCGATCGCGACGGTGAAGCTCGCCGCATCCGAGATCACCTCGATCGAGTGACAGTTGCGGGTAACGCCCGGGTCGGCCCAGATCTCGATCGTGGTGCGGTCGGGTCCGATGCCGGCGAGCGACAAAGCCGCCGCGACATTGACGTTGGCTGGGAAGCCGATCGCTGCTTCGCGCGCAGTGCCAGAAAAGACCAGCTTCGGCGCGGTCAGTCCCTCGACGGAAATGTTGTTTCGCTGCAGATGCGGTGCACCGGCCAGCCCGCCCGGTGGCTTACGCGTAATCATACGCACGGACTCGATCGTGCCTTCGGCTGCCGCCGTCACCGCGTCGAGTCCCAGCAGCGCGCCGCTCGGCACGATGATCTGCCCGCCGTGGGTGCGCGCGAGCTCGATAAGCTCCGGACGCTGCAACAATGCCGCCGCCGACAATACCATCACGCGTCCACCCGCCGTCAGCATCGGAGCGCAGACTTCAGAAAGTATCGCGCCTGGTGCGCACTCGACGACCAGATCCGCGTGCTGAGGAAATTCACCGGGGAGAATGACCGGTACGGAGATGTCATTCGCCGTCAGCCATGCGCGCGCCTTGCCCACATCGCGCGCGGCAACTGCGGTCAATGTCAGTCCCGGCATGCCCTTCGAGAGCGCCGCGGCGACCGCCTTGCCGATGGCGCCAACGCCTGCGATTCCGACCCGCATCTGAGACATTTCGCGACCTTACCTTGGCTGGCGCCGGCTGCTTCATCGCGCCCTCAGCTAGCCCATTTAATCTGAGTTGACCACTCGGGTATTAAAAAGCATACTCAATCAGTCAACTATTAAGCCACTTTTAGGAGTTACTGCAATGCCGTCCAAAACCATTGGCCGCCGAGGATTTCTATTGGGCACGACCGGCATGGTCGCGACCCTCGCCTCGCCGTCCGTGCTCCGTGCACAGGAAAAAGTGGTCAATCTCTACTCCGCGCGGCACTACGACACCGACGAGCGGCTGTACACCGACTTTACCAAAACAACAGGCATAAAGGTCAACCGGGTCGATGCGCAACCCGAAGCGCTCATTGAGCGGATGAAGGCTGAAGGTGCAAATAGTCCTGCCGACGTGTTCATCTCGGTCGATGCCGGCCGTATCGAGCGCGCGCGTGAGATGGGGCTTTTGCAGCCGCTGAATTCAGATATCGTCAAAGGCGCTGTGCCAGCCAACTTGCGCGACCCGGACGGTCATTGGTTCGGCTTTTCCTCGCGCGCGCGTGTTATTATGTACAACGTGGATAAGGTCAAACCCGCCGAAATCACAACTTACGAAGAACTCGCGGATCCGAAATGGAAGGGCCGCGTGTTAAACCGCTCGTCCACGCACATCTACAATCAGTCGTTGACCGGCTCAATTCTTGCCGCTTTGGGCGAAGCAAAGACGGAAGCTTGGTGCCGGGGACTCGTCGCGAATTTCGCCCATCCTCCAAAAGGCGGCGATAAAGATCAAATTCGCGGGATCGCCGCTGGTGAAGCCGACCTTGCGATTGCAAACACGTATTATCTCGGCAACATGATCCGCACGCCGGAGGCGAAGGATGCCAACGTACTGAGCAAGATCGGCGTTATTTTCCCCAATCAGGCCGATCGCGGCACGCACACCAACATATCCGGCGGCGGGCTGGCGGCGTCCTCGAAGAACAAAGACAACGCGATCAAATTCTTGGAGTATCTGGTGACACCTGCCGCCCAGACTTATTTTGCCGAAGGCAATGATGAGTATCCAGTCGTTCCCGGCATGGCCGCGCCAAAGAGCATTGCAGCCTTCGGTTCGTTCAAGCCAGACCAGCTGAATGCGCGTGTTTATGCGCGTAACAATGCGGATGCGTTGAAAATTATGGACCGCGCCGGTTGGAAATGAGATCTCGTGTCATGGTCCGTCCCGTGGGCCACGAGACATGAAGACTGGTCAGGTGGATGGTTGATACCCCATCATCTTATGCACGGGCGCAGTTGGTGCATTTGCCCTTTTGGCGGCGCCATCGTGAGCTTCGCGCGAAGCTCGGCGACAGCCCCTTGCTGTTCGCCGGCGCGATCGCGTTGTGTGCCGTGGTCGCCCTGCCGATCCTGTCGGTCTTAGCTAACTTGTTCCGAAGTTCGAACGGCACGATCGCGCATCTGGCATCGACCATTCTGCCGGAGATCCTGCTCGATACCGCTGGCCTCTTGCTCTTCGTGGGAGTGGGTACTGCGGTGGTCGGCACGGTCTGCGCCTGGCTCGTCACGATGTACCGTTTTCCCGGCAGCCGGGCCTTAGGGTGGTTACTCTTGCTGCCGATGGCAATGCCGGGGTACATCATCGGCTACGCCTACACCGACTTTTTGAACTACACGGGACCGCTGCAGGTCACCTTGCGCAGCTTTTTCGGTTGGAGCCGCAACGACTACTGGTTTCCCGAGATTCGCTCCTTATCCGGGGTCATCGTGATGCTGACCCTGGTGCTCTATCCCTACGTCTACTTTCTGGCGCGCACCGCTTTCCAAGATCAATCTTCGACGGCGCTGGATGTTGCCCGTACGCTCGGACACGGCGCAAGCGATCGTTTCTTTCGGGTAGCGTTGCCTCTGGCGCGACCGGCCATCGCGGCTGGGTTGGCTCTGGCGCTGATGGAAGCACTCGCCGATTTCGGCACCGTCCAGTACTTCGGCGTAAACACCTTCACGACCGCCATCTACCGCACCTGGTTCGGCATGGGCGACAGGGTTGCGGCGGGACAGCTCGCCAGTGCTCTGCTGCTGTTCGCCGGAGCACTGGTCGTGCTCGAGCAATGGGCGCGCCGCCGCAGTCGCGTTCATCGGGGCGGCGCAAAGGACAATGTTATCGTTGCGGCCGATTTGACGGGGTGGCGCGCGTGGTGCGCGACCGCAGTGTGCTCGATGCCCGTCGTGCTGGGTTTCGTGCTGCCGGTGTTGATCCTGTTGCGTCTGCATTTGGAAGGGGGAGACGATCTCTTCGGTCGCCGTTTTGTGACGCTCGCTTCGACCACGTTCGGGTTGGCGGCGATCGCGGCACTGCTGGTGACAGCGGCTGGTCTTTTCGTCGCCTACGCGATGCGACTTGCCAGATCCAACGGTGCTCGCATGTTGGTGCGTCTCACGACCTTCGGCTATGCCTTGCCCGGCACCGTGATTGCCGTCGGTGTGCTCGTGCCCTTGGGCGCCTTCGACAACGCGCTCGACGGCACGATGCAGCGCATGTTCGGCGTATCGACCGGACTTCTGTTCAGTGGCACGGTCGCAGCACTTCTATTCGCTTATCTAGTACGCTTCCTGGCCATCGCTTCCGGATCGCTCGAGGCCGGTCTCGGCCGCATCCCGACGAACATGGATCAAGCGGCACGCACACTCGGATGCACCACGGCGCAGGTCATGCGCCGGGTGCATGTCCCCCTTCTTGGCCGCTCGGTCGTCACCGCATCACTACTTGTCTTTGTCGACGTCCTGAAGGAGCTGCCGGCAACGCTCATTATCCGGCCGTTCAACTTCGATACACTGGCGATACGCGTTTACCAGATGGCCTCGGACGAGCGCTTAGCGCAGGCCTCGACCGGTGCTTTGGTGATCGTTGCGATTGGCTTGGTCTCGGTCGCCCTTCTGACCGGGCTCGTGGTTCGGCCCTCCCGGCGCCACTGACTGCCGGTGAATTGGGACGTCGACTGGCATCGCGCCTTCGCCTGTTCTATAAGCACCTCTAATGTGGTTCGGCCCGCGTCGGGCCGCTGCCGTTTGGAGAACTGCGATGGTTGCCAGCTGGACCCCCGATACCTGGAGATCGAAGCCGATCCAGCAGGTGCCCGACTACCCAAGCGCCAACGCGCTCGCCGATGTCGAAGCCAAGCTCGCGACCTTTCCGCCGCTTGTTTTTGCCGGCGAGGCCCGCCAGCTGAAGCGCTCGCTTGCCGATGTCGCCGCTGGCAATGGTTTCCTGCTTCAGGGTGGCGACTGCGCCGAAAGCTTCCTTGAGCATCGCGCCGACAACATCCGCGATTTCTTCCGCGTGTTCCTGCAGATGGCGGTCGTTTTGACCTATGCCGGCGGATCGCCGGTTGTGAAGGTTGGCCGGCTCGCCGGTCAGTTCGCCAAGCCGCGCTCGTCGCCGATGGAGAAAAAGGGCTCAATCGAGCTGCCGAGCTATCGCGGCGATATCATAAACGGACCGGAGTTCACAACGGACGCGCGCACGCCCGATCCGCAACGTCAAATCGAGGCCTACCGGCAGTCGGCGGCGACCCTCAACCTGATCCGCGCATTCGCAATGGGCGGCTATGCCGACCTCGAGCGCGTGCACCAGTGGAACCTCGGTTTCGTCAAGGACAGCCCAGCCGGCCACCGCTATCAGGAATTGGCGAGCCGCATCACCGAGACAATGGGCTTCATGCGTGCCTGCGGAATCACGTCCGAGAATACGCCGCAACTGCGCACGACGAATTTCTACACGAGCCACGAGGCTTTGTTGCTGGGCTTCGAGCAGGCAATGACCCGGCTCGATTCGACGTCCGGCGAATGGTACGCGACATCGGGCCACATGCTCTGGGTCGGCGATCGCACCCGCCAAGCCGACCACGCGCATATCGAGTTCTGCCGCGGTGTTCGCAATCCGATCGGTCTCAAGTGCGGACCAAGCCTCGAGCCCGATGGGCTGCTGCGTCTGATCGATATTCTCAACCCGAAGAACGAGCCAGGGCGGCTGACGCTGATCTGCCGGTTCGGCGCCGACAAGGTCGTGCACCAACTGCCGAAGCTGATCCGCGCGGTGACCAAGGCCGGCCGCTCGGTGGTGTGGAGTTGCGATCCGATGCATGGCAATACGATCACGGCGGGGTCGGGTTACAAGACGCGGCCGTTCGACCGGATCCTGTCGGAAGTCGAGACATTTTTCGCTGTGCATCGCGCCGAGGGCACGCATGCAGGTGGCATCCATATCGAGATGACGGGGCAAAACGTTACCGAGTGCACCGGCGGCGCTGGGGCGATCTCCGATGCCAATCTGTCGGATCGGTACCACACGCACTGTGATCCGCGTCTCAACGCAGATCAGTCGCTCGAACTAGCGTTCTTGATCTCGGAACGCCTGAAGATGGAACGCTCCGGGAATCCGCCGGTCGAAGCGCTCGCTGGGTAACCGCCACTACGTTTGAATGAATATCTACACTTAGGGGGATACATGATATCGCACCGCGCCGCCGGTTTGTGTTTTGCACTTTCGTTTCTGGCTCAATCTTCCGTATCGGCACAGACGATTGCCGCCGCGCCAACGGCCGCTCCAGCCGATCCAATAATCGCACCGGCCGTACCTGGCAAAAAGGCGATCGTACCCGCAAACTGCATGCGGTTGCCGCTTTCCGATGTCGCCTTCGGTACGGAAAACGCTACGGCGGCGGCCCGCGTTAAACAGCAAGAGTACGCCGAGGCGGAGGCCAAGAAGCGGAAGTGGCCGCTGGCCAATCCTATGGTCAAAAGTAACGAGACGGTCAGCTGCACCGTTTACTTAAACCTCGGACCGCTGGGCACGGAGTACCGCTGCCTCGTCACTACGACCTTCTGCCAAAAGTGAAGCTGATTACTGCGTCTTCGGCGCGGTAGCAGCCTTACCCCAGAGTGCGTCGAGACGAGCGTCGCGGCCGCAACCCGTGCGGTAGCTCTTATAATGGGCGGCGCTCTTCTTGTAATATTTCTGATGGTAATCCTCCGCCTTGGTGAACGTGGTGGCATCGGTCACCGGCACCACAATTGGCCATTGCAGCTGCTTCGAGGCATCGAGCTTCGTCTTGCTACCTTCAGCCAACATGCGTTGTTCCGGTGTGTGAACAAAGATCTCCGGGCGATAGACGTCGCCGCGATCGCAAAATTGGCCGCCTTTATCAACGGGGTCGATATTGACCCAGAACGTATCCAGCAGCTTCTGGTAGGGCACCTTTACTGGGTCGTAGGTGATCTGAACCACTTCAGCGTGACCCGTGCCGCCGCGGCTAATTTGCTCGTAGGTCGGGTTCTTGGTCTTACCGCCCATGTAGCCTGAATAGACCGAAAACACGCCGTCGATCTTGTCGAACGGTTCTTCCATGCACCAGAAGCAGCCACCGGCAAAGGTTGCGACGGCGAGTCCGGCAGGCGCAGAAGGCGGGGGCGTTTGTGCCATCGCCTGTTGTCCGATGATGAGAGCGGCGCAAGCAGCAAGAAGCCGAAGCAGGTTGGTTCGCATGACGTATCCTCGATAACGCTCGACTTAGCTCAACTTGATGCTTTGGGGATGAACTTCAACGCGACACCGTTGATGCAATGCCGGTCGCCGGTCGGCTTCGGCCCATCGGGGAAGATGTGCCCTTGATGACCGCCGCACCGGCGGCAATGTACTTCCGTCCGGGTCGTGAACAAGGTGTTGTCGTTGGTCGTACCGACAGCGTTTGCCTCGGCCTTCCAGAAACTAGGCCAGCCGGTACCGCTGTCAAACTTGGTCTCGGACGAGTACAGCGGCAGATCGCATCCTGCGCAGTGGTACATGCCCGAAGCGTAGTTTTTATCCAAAGGGCTCGATCCGGCGCGTTCGGTGCCATGCTCGCGTAGCACATGATACTGTTCCTTGGTCAGGATCTTCTTCCATTCCTCGGGCGGCTTCGTAATTTCGAACGTGATTTTCGGACCGGCAGCGGTCGCCTTGTCGTCTCGCGAGATCAGCGATGCTGCAAATGCGGCGAGGCCAAATTTGCCAGCGGTGCGACGGGTCATCATAGTCAACTCCTTTGGCGTGACACGTTTCGATTATGGGCTGAATATGTGACTGGTACGGGTTGCCGTCCAGTCACGCCTCATCAAAGGTACGTCATTTGCCGGCCATCGGTTTCGATCAGTGGAAATCGACCCGCCGGTCGACAGCGATTTCGTGCGCATCAATGTGACATCGATAGGCGATCGCCTCTACGCCCACAGCCCTGGCTTTGTCGAATGCCGCCGCATAGACCGGGTCGATATCGCGGGCGAGCGAGAACGATGCCGGGCTCGCCATCTGGATCAGATAGACCATAACGGCCCGGTGGCCGGCAGCCACCATATCGGACATTTCAGCTAGGTGTTTAGCGCCCCGCCCGGTCACGCAATCAGGAAATTCGGCGCGGCCGAACGCTCGCATCATGTGCACGTTCTTGATCTCCACGTAGCAGGGCGGCTTTTCCTCACTGGTGAGAAGGATATCGATGCGGCTGTTGCGGCCGTATTTGACCTCCCGCTTGAGCCCGCCATAGCCTGCAAGTTCCACAATCGCATTGGCCTCTATCGCTTCGGTGACGAGCTTGTTGGGGTGATGGGTATTGATGCCGACGAACTCGCTCGCAGCGCCGAAACGCGCCTCGACGATTTCCCACGTGTGCTTGTATTTCCGCGTCACACTTTCACTAGTCGACAGCCAAACGGCAGACCCAGGCTCCAGGAGCCCCAACATCGAGCCCGTGTTGGGACATGTGGTGGTGACGATTTCGCCGCTGTCGAGAATGACGTCGGCCAGAAAGCGCTTGTAGCGCTTGATCAGGCGGCCGCGCAGGAGGGCAGGTGAAAATCGCATGAAGGTCGGGTCCTGGCTTCTTGCAAGAGTTATCCCGTGGCCGCGTTGCCTTCGTAGTGGATTTTGCTCTCCATGTGGAGGATCGTGGCGGAAGCAAACATCGAAGGCATCATTCATGACCGAGACGGCACAGAACGATATCGTATCAGCTGCATTGCTGGTGATCGGCGATGAGATCCTGTCGGGGCGCACTAAGGATAAGAACATCGGCTATATTGCCGAACACTGCACGCGCATCGGAATCCAGCTGATGGAAGTCCGTGTCGTCGCAGACGAAGAGGTTGACGTCGTCGCCGCAGTCAACGCGCTGCGCAGCCGCTATACCTATGTTTTCACCACCGGCGGCATCGGTCCGACGCACGACGACATCACCGCCGACTGCATGGCCAAGGCATTCGGCGTTGGCATCGACGTCGATCCCCGCGCGCTGGCGCTGTTACAACCCTACTATGAAAAGCGCGGTCTTGAGCTGACCCCAGGCCGCCTTCGGATGGCACGGATCCCAGCGGGTGCCGAGCTGATCGAGAATACGATATCGATCGCGCCTGGCTTCATGATCGGCAACGTCATCACGATGGCCGGCGTGCCCAACATCATGCAGGTGATGCTCGACGCTGTGACAACTCGTCTCAAAACCGGCAAGAAAATGTTGACTGCGTCGATCGATCTTGGCTTTCCGGAGGGGGCGATCGCTGAAATGTTCGGCGCCCACCAGAAAGAATATCCGGACGTGCCGATGGGCAGCTATCCGACGCTGAGAGACAATAAGCCGTGTACGCAGCTGGTCTTAAGGTCGACCGACGCGGAACGGCTTGCTGCCGCGGAAGCCGGTTTGCGCGCAAAGCTCGATGCGATGAAGCTTCTCTGAAAAGAAAAATCTTCGCTGAGCGGCGTTGGTTCAGGGTGCGGGCGTGCTGTCTCGCGTTAACCATGATCAAGCGCGCTGGGTTACGATAGCGGAGGAAAAAGGGTTCACGTCTCGGTGAAGTGCGCGGTTGCAACCGCAACGCAGCGCGCAAAATAAAGTCGAGGGACCCTTTCATGATCTATCATGCGTTTCCTGCAGCCGGACGATTGTTGTCCTCCAGCCTATTTCTCTCCACCGCGGCGATTGCCCTCGTTCCGGGAACGACTTCAGTAGAAGCAAAAATCCTGGGCGGAACGCACTGCTATTTCGGCATCTGTCATCGGGTCAAGACGATTGCGGAAACGCAAAAGCTCGTCGGCGTGAAGACAACCGTCAAAGCCTCGTTTTACGACGATTGCAAAGTCGACCGCTTCAATCCTTGCACGCTGACCTCATCGGGCGAGGTGTTCAAACCCGGCCGGCCGGATAACGCCGCTAGCCCCATCTATCCCGATGGTACCAAGCTGATGGTATGGAACCCCAAGACAAAATCTGCGGCGATCGTACGCGTCAACAGCGCCGGTCCTTATCACACCAACCGCACACTCGACGTATCGCGGGCAACTGCTGAACGCCTGGGCTTCCAGAACGCGGGCGTGGCATCTTTGCATGTGCAAGTCATCGAGGCGCCGACGGCGGCCGAAGCGCGCTACAAAAAGCATCGCACTTATGCAGCGGTGCCAGGCCCGATCGGCAAGTTTCAGAGTTTCGAGTTGGCGATGGCGGACCTGGGACGCATCATGCCGTCCCTCGATACGTCGCGGATGATTGCATCGGCGCCCGTCGCGACACCTTTGTTGCTTGTAGCCAATCGTATCGACAATGCCAAAGCTGCCAAGACCGCCGGCCATAATGCCACGATTGCCGCTATCGCGTCGGTCGGCGGCGGGCCCGGCCTGATCACGGCGTTCTCGGCGAGTGCAATCTTGATGAATTCCGTTCCACACAGCTTGCTGCCCACGGGCGTCCTAACGGACGTCAAAATCCGGACCGTGCGGGCAGCCGGCAAGGCGGTTGCCGTGATGGGGTCCCGGAAGACGCAGCGCATTGTCTCCCGCCCGATCTGACAGCAATCGGGTCCGGCGCCAGTCCGAGCGCGCCAGGCCTTCCGTCCGTCAGAAGGCATCAATGGCAGCCCAGTGTGCAATGTTGACGCCGGATAGCGGATTAAGACTGAAGGCCCGGGCTGCCACGTCTTCGCCGCAATGAGCATCGCAGGACCGATCTTGATTCTTGCGTCGCCGCCTTTAAGAACAGGATTTACGAACCAAGTGGTTGTTCACCGGGTTTTTTCAGAAGTTCTGGTGGGCGGCGTGGACTCACTCACGAGCATGAACTTATTGTTGCTGCACGGCAACATGGCATATGGGGCACACATCCCCATGTAAATCTTCACCGCTCCTTAAGCGTTCTGGAACAAGGATCTCGAACCGGTTACGGAACACTTGAAGAGTGTCCCGCTTAGTGCACGGTTAGGACCTCAGGGGTCGCGAGATGGTACGTTTGAAATTGATGAGTGTCGTTGCCGCTGTTGCGTTCATCAGCAGCGCAGCCATGGCCTTCCAGGAACAAGAGCAAGCGTCTCCGCGGCAGCAGAAAGAGACTGCGCCCGTTGCCACGCCGCTCGCGCCGGATGCCGTCCCGACGACAAAGGGTACGCCGGTTCGTATTCCTGGTCTCGGAACGCTCGGTGTTATCCCAAAGATGGATTTCGGTTTGGAACTGCTTTACGGCGCGGCCGAGCAGCCAGCGAAACGCCCAGATGCCAGCAAGTCCGACTCCGACGATGTGCTCGTTGGCGGCAGGATCAAGCACAAGTTTTGACGCTGCGGGGACTTGCATTTTGCCACCGGCAATGTGATCGAGTGTCGGCAGCTGGCGGTCGTTTGATGTCGGGGAGCGCTGAGCGCTCCCCGTATTCGTTTGAAACCGCCCGGTGGCTACCGTGCTAGACTGACAGAGTTGGAACGCACAGGATTGTCTGACCCCGGTATGAAGCCATCCCTCCATCCGCCGGCCTATCGCTTGGCTGCAGCCGCCGTCCACGTGTTCACGGGATTAGGAGCGGTTTGCGGGTTTTACGCCACCTTTGCCGTATTTGAACAGCGCTGGGAGGCGATGTTCGCCTGGCTCGGACTGGCATTCCTGATTGATGGAATCGACGGCACGTTCGCACGCATGGTGGATGTCGAACGGCGGTTGCCGATGGTGAGCGGCGAGCGCTTGGATCTCGTCGTCGATTATGTGACGTACGTCTTCGTACCAGCTCTGGCGCTCCTGCAGAAGGGCTACCTCACCGGCCCGTTCGGACATTTGCTGGCCGCTGGTATACTGCTCTCGTCGCTCTATCACTTTGTCGATCTCGGCAACAAATCCGATGATCACTGCTTCGTCGGCTTTCCAGCGATCTGGAACATCGTCGCCTTTCTCATCTTCGCGTTCGACCTTACGCAGCCGCAGGTCGCCGCAGTGGTGATCGTGTGCACGATATTGACGTTCGTGCGCTGGCGCTGGGTGCACCCCATGCGTGTCCAATCGATGTGGCCGGTCACGCTCAGCCTGATGGCGCTTTGGTTGATCGCAGCTTTGTGGACGGTCATGGAAGGACTGCCAGCCAATCGCTGGGCCTCGGTCGTATTCGCCGTCGCCATGGTGTGGGGAGTCGGCTTGTCGTTGGCTTGGCGCAAACCGCCGGGGGAGTGATGCAGCGCTTTGAGCAATCCCTGACGCTTTGGTTGTTTGCGGCACTGCTCGCGACGAGCATTGCCATCCTGCCAGCGGCGGCCGAGCCGGTCGCGAACGAGTATCTGGGGCTCGAGGTCAACGGCAATCTGGAGATGGCGCCGGGCAAGACACTGCAATCGAACGGCGTGGTTCTGATCGTGCATGGTACACTTGCGCATCATCGCATGGAGATGATTGCTGCGTTGCAGGAGAACCTGAAGCAACGTGGCGTGAACTCGCTAGCCATGACGCTCAGTCTCGGTCTCAATCGCCGCCAGGGAATGTTCGACTGCAAGCTGGAACACGATCATCGGCACGGCGATGCCGCCGACGAAATCGTCTCGTGGGTCGAATGGCTGCAATCCAAGGGCGCATCGAAAATCACTGTACTCGGCCACTCCCGCGGCGGCAGCCAGGCGGCACTTGCCCTGGTCGAGCGTGGCGACGTTGGCGTCACGCGTCTCGTCCTGGCCGCACCTCTGCTGCAGCTTGAACCTGAGTTGGCTGAGCGCTACCAGGGGGAGCACGGCCAGCCGCTGGCTCCGTTGCTCGCAAAAGCGCGCAAGCACGTGGAGGACGGTGAGGGCGATACGCTGCTGGATGTGCCGGGCTTTCTCTATTGCCGTCCGGCCCGCGTTACAGCCGCTGCCTTCCACGACTACTACGAGCCCGATCCGCAGCATAATGTCCTGCGCCTGCTGGAGCAGATCAGCACACCAACGCTCTTGATCCTGGCGGGTGATGACCGCATCGTGCCAGGACTGTCGCTGGCCGTTACAGCGGCGCAAAGCGGGAATAAGCTCGGTGAGCGCACGGAGATCGAAACCGTCGATGGTGCGGATCACTTCTTCCGCGACTTGTTCGGCGACGAACTTGCCGATCGGGCCGCAGCCTTCGCGGCTAAGCCTTGAGGCTTCCGCTCGCGGCCAGGAGTGGGCTAGGTTGATCGCAATAGTGCAACGCCGGAGACGACCGCATGACATCGCTGAAAGGCAAGACGCTCTTCATCACCGGGGGAAGCCGCGGCATCGGATTGGCGATTGCACTCAGGGCGGCGCGTGATGGGGCAAACATCGCTATCGCGGCGAAAACTGCCGAGCCCAACCCGAAACTTCCTGGCACGATTTATACAGCTGCCGCCGGGATAGAGGCGGCAGGCGGCAAGGCGTTGCCGATCATGTGCGATATCCGCTTTGAAGATCAGGTGCGCGATGCCGCCGCGCAGACCGCGGCTAGGTTCGGCGGCATCGACATTTGCGTAAACAACGCCAGCGCGATCTCGCTGACCCCGACCGGGAAAACCGACCCGAAGCGTTTCGACCTGATGTTCGGCATTAACACGCGCGGCACGTTCGTCACCACACAGGCGTGCCTGCCGTTTCTGCGCAAGGCCGAGAACCCGCATGTGCTGATGCTGTCGCCGCCACTCGACATGAACCCGAAGTGGTTCCAGCACCACGTCGCCTATTCGATCGCCAAGTACGGCATGAGCCTCTGCGTGCTGGGCATGGCCGCCGAGTTCAAGGCGGACGGCATCGCCGTCAATGCGCTGTGGCCGCGCACGACGATCGCGACGGCGGCCGTCAACAATCTGCTCGGCGGCGACAAGCTGATGCGGATGAGCCGCACGCCGGCGATCCTGGCCGATGCCGCCCATCTGGTGTTCTCGCAAAACGCGCGCGACTTCACCGGCCAATTCCTGATCGACGATAACTTCCTTCACGAAGTCGGCGGCGTGACCGATTTCGAAGGCTATCGCGCCGACAAGACGATGCCGTTGGCGCTCGACTTCTTCGTACCCGATGACAACGTTCCACCGCCGGGCGTCACGGTCGTGCCTTTGCGCACCGGCGCGTAACCACGCTATGATTTCACGAGCACTTTGACATGCCATGAGCACGCTTCTCGTTACCCATCCAAGCTTCGTCCTGCACGATACCGGCGAGGGCCATCCCGAGCGCCCGGATCGCATGCGCGCGATCGACAAAGTGCTATCGCACGAGCTTTTTAGCGACCTCTCCCGTCAGGAAGCGCCGTTGCGCCCCGACGTCGAGGCCGCGATCGGTCTCGTCCATCCGACAGACTACGTGGCGGCGATCAAGGCAGCGCGGCCGTCGCGGGGTCAGGAGGCGGTACGGCTCGATCCAGACACGGTGCTATCGTCTGGCAGCTGGGAGCCGGCATTGCGGGCGGTGGGCGCTGGGTTGCTCGCCGTCGATGAAGTCATCGCTGGCACCGTCACGAATGCGTTCTGTCAGGTGCGTCCCTGCGGCCATCATGCCGAGACGGCCAAGGCGATGGGCTTCTGTCTGTTCAACAATGCCGCGGTTGCCGCGCGCTACGCCCAGCAGAAGCATGGTGCGGAGCGGATCGCGATCGTCGACTGGGACGTCCACCACGGTAATGGCACGCAGGAAATCTTCTGGTCCGACAAGTCGGTGTTTTTTGCCTCCACCCACCAGATGCCGCTTTACCCAGGCACTGGTGCTTTGGGCGAAACCGGCGACGGCAACATCTGGAATGCGCCGCTGCGGCCTAACGATGGCGGCGAGCAGTTCCGTGCGGCAATGGAGCAGCGGATATTGCCAGCGTTGCGCAACTTCGCGCCGGACCTCATCATTATCTCGGCCGGCTTCGATGCACACAAGGCTGACCCGCTGGCCAATCTGCGTCTCGTCGAAGAAGATTTTGCGTGGGCGACCGAAGAGCTTATGGAAGTGGCCGCACGCCACGCCAACGGTCGCATCGTTTCCATGCTTGAAGGCGGCTATGACCTGACGGCCTTGGCCCGTTCGGTAGCCGTACACGTCAAACGCTTGATGGATGCGTAGAGCTTCATCGGCAAAGTCAGGGTCAGCACTTATGAGCAACGGCAAGCACGCGGCCAAGTTCGCCGACATCCAGGATTTGCCCTTCGAGCGGGCATTGAAAGAGCTCGAAACGATTGTAGGCCGCCTCGAGCGGGGCGATGTCGAGCTTGAGGAAAGCATCACGATCTACGAGCGCGGCGAGGCTCTCAAAGAGCATTGCGACCGGATGCTGAAGGCCGCCGAGGCAAAGGTCGAGCGTTTGACGTTTGGCCAGGATGGTCAACCCAAAGGGGTCGAGCCACTCGATCCCGAAGTTTAGTCTCCGCGCGAGAGTTGAGCCGTGCCGTGCGCGAAGTGGCGACGCGTCGAGATAGGCTGTTGCCGGATGGTAGGTACAAAGAGCTTGCCACCGTCACCCATCCGACCTGTTGGGCGAACCAGCGTCGAACCGTTAATTCAGCTTCCTGATTTTAGACTAGTCTTGGGTTCACTCAGCGTTCATGCGCGTGGTAATAGGCCTAGTTCGGAAGGTGCGAGCGGGTGTCGCTTGCGCGCGAGAGGGAGAAGAACTTTAATGAAATCGATCATGATCGCCGCTGGTCTGCTCGTCGCTGGTGTAACCGCGGCCAGCGCCCAGTATGCATCCCCGCCTTGGGCACGTGGCGACCACCCCTACGCGCAGCGCCATCACGTAAGCTGCCAGTATAAAGCCCACCGCCTGCACCAGTATGAGCGCCGCTCGGGCCGCGATGGTCACATCGACCGCCGCGAGCGCATGACCATCGAAGCGCTGCGCCGCGATCTCGACCGTACATGCGGCCGTTATCGTCACCGCGGATGAGCTAAATCGATTTCATTGCTGTTACACATCGTCCTCCGTCGCGGAACCTCCGCGGCGGAGAATGCATTTTGATCAGCTGGCGAGCGATACGCCGCAAGACGAAAGACGCCAGTTTATCGTATGCTGCAGGTGCCGACTAATCTAGCGAGGCACGCCCATGGACTTCGATGCACTTCTGCTGGCGCGCATTCAGTTTGCATTCACGGTCTCGTTTCACTTTATTTTTCCAGCCTTTTTATTGGATTGGCGAGTTATCTGGCGGTGCTGGAAGGGCTTTGGCTCAAGACCGGCCGCGCGGCATACATCGAGCTATTCACCTTTTGGAAGAAGATCTTCGCCGTCGTCTTTGGCATGGGCGTCGTATCGGGCATCGTCATGAGCTACCAGTTCGGCACCAACTGGAGCGTGTTTTCCGATAAGACCGGCCCGGTACTTGGACCCTTGATGGGTTACGAAGTCCTTTCCGCGTTCTTTCTCGAGGCGGGCTTCCTGGGTGTGATGCTGTTCGGCATGAAACGTGTCGGCCGGGGTTTGCACTTCTTTGCCACGATGATGGTTGCCATCGGCACGCTGTTCTCGACATTCTGGATCATCTCCGTCAACAGCTGGATGCACACGCCAACCGGCTTCGGCATGAACGAAGTTGGGCAATTCATCGTCAAGGATTGGTGGGCGGTCGTGTTCAATCCGTCGTTCCCCTATCGCTTGGTCCACGTTGTGCTTGCTGCGTACTTGACGACCGCCTTTGTCGTCGGCGCGGTCGGTGCCTATCACCTGCTGCGTGACAAGGGTAACGAGCGTGCACGCGTCATGTTCTCGATGGCGATGTGGATGGCAGCATTGGTCGCGCCATTGCAAATCGTGGCGGGCGATTTGCACGGCATCAACACGTTGGAGCACCAACCCGCCAAGGTCGCCGCCATGGAGGGTCATTTCAACACCCAGAAGGGTGCGCCTTTGATCTTGTTTGGCTGGCCGGATATGGCAGCCGAAGTCACCCGCTATGCTATCGAAATCCCGAAACTCGGCAGCTTCATCCTGACCCACGATTGGAATGGGGAAATCAAAGGTCTGAAGGACTGGCCCCGGGAGCAACGTCCCAACGCGACCATCGTGTTCTGGAGCTTCCGGGTGATGGTCGGCATCGGCACATTGATGCTGCTGGTCGGGCTATCGAGCTTAGTGCTGCGCTGGCGTGGGACCCTTTACGACAGCGCGTGGTTGCATCGCTTTGCATTACTCATGGGTCCATCTGGGTTTGTCGCGGTGATTGCCGGATGGATCACGACCGAGGTCGGCCGGCAACCGTATACCGTGTACGGCCTGCTAACCACCGCGCAGTCGGTGTCGCCGCTGGCAGCACCCGCGGTTGCAACGTCTCTCGTCGCCTTCATCGTCGTCTATTTCGCCGTATTCGGTGCGGGGACGTTTTATTTGCTGCGCATGATGGGCCACACACCCGAGCCGCACGAACCGGATATACCGCAGGGTATGCCCCAACGGGCGGCCGGCATCACGCCGATCGCCGCCGTGCAGCCTAACGAAGCGCAATCGAGGAGCTGAAAGAAATGGGTGGCATCGTACTCGACCTCCCCTTCATTTGGGCCGGCCTCATCGCCTTTGCGGTGCTGGCCTATGTGGTGTTTGATGGCTTCGACCTCGGCATCGGCATGCTGTTTCCGTTAGGCGCCGACAAGCCGCAGCGCGACACCATGATGAACTCCGTCGCACCCGTATGGGATGGCAACGAGACGTGGCTCGTACTGGGCGGCGGCGGTTTGCTCGCCGTGTTCCCTCTTGCCTATGCGATTGTGATGCCGGCACTTTACGCGCCGATCATTGCGATGCTGCTTGGGTTGATT
Organism: Hyphomicrobiaceae bacterium; assembly: GCA_031421555.1. Taxonomy (GTDB): domain Bacteria; phylum Pseudomonadota; class Alphaproteobacteria; order Rhizobiales; family Hyphomicrobiaceae; genus JAKFWF01. The sequence goes on from JANOOW010000370.1 coordinate 23,646, forward strand.
TTTCGGGGCGTGGCGTTTGAGTTTCGCTGGCGGAGTGGCCGGCACGAACGCTTTTGGGACTGGGCGTTCGCGGCCGGATCGGCCATCGCGACGCTTGCACAGGGGATTGCGCTCGGTGCCCTGGTCCAAGGTATTCCTGTCAAAGGTCGCGCTTACGGTGGCGGCTGGTGGGATTGGCTGACACCATTCAGCCTGCTGACCGGTTTGGCGCTTATGGTCGGCTATACCTTGCTTGGCGCAACCTGGCTCGTTCTTAAGACCGAAGGTGAGCTGCAAAACAGTGCCTACCGGTGGGCGAAGATCGCTGGCATTGGCACGCTCGGGCTGATCGGAATCGTGAGTTTGTGGACGCCGTTTCTCAGCCCGGTTTTTATGGAACGCTGGTTCGCTTGGCCGCAGATCCTTTATACAGGGCCGGTCCCCTTACTCGTCCTGGCGATGGCGGCAACGATCTTTATTGGCTTGAAGCGCCGGTGGGAGCTGGCGCCATTCCTGGCGTCGATCGGTTTGTTCGTATTGTGCTATATCGGCCTAGGGATCAGCTTCTATCCCTATATCGTGCCGCCGACCCTAACCATCTGGCAGGCGGCCGCCCCCGATAACAGTTTGAAGTTTTTGCTCGTCGGCGCAGTCGTACTGCTGCCGCTCATCTTGGCCTACACCGCATATTCGTACTGGGTTTTTCGCGGCAAGGTCGATCCTGCCGGAGGCTATCATTGAGCGGACGATCGGGTGACGGCGATCGCGCCCGGCCGCTTTGGCAGCGGCTCGCTTGGTTCGCCGCGTTGTGGTTGGCCAGCGTCGCCGTGCTGGGGGTTATCGCATACGGCTTGCGCAAAGTGCTGCTTGGGTGATTACAACGTTAGCTTCATGCCGTCGTGAGTCGCGCTGAAGCCAAGGCGCTCATAGAACCGGTGCGCATCGTCGCGTGTTTTGTCGGTCGTCAACTGCACCAGACCGCAGCCGCGACCCCGGCATTCCTCAATGGCGAAAAGCATCATCGCCTCGCCGAGCTTGGCCCCGCGCCGCGCTTTGGCGATCCGTACGCTTTCGATCAGTCCGCGCCACATTCCCCGGCGCGACAAACCGGGTATGAAAGTCAGCTGGAAGTAACCAGCGATTTGGCCTTCCAGTTCGAGAACAACGGGCAGTTGATAGCGATCGCTTGCCATTTGCTCGAAGGCCGCAAGATAAGCCGGCAGCGCTTGAGGGGTATTGTCTTCCCGCCCGCGGCCAAGGTCGTCATCCGCGAGAAGAGCGACGATGCCAGGAACGTCGTGCGCGGTAGCGCGGCGAATGAGAGGTGTGCCACCGGATGCTGCCATACGCTTCAGCTCTCAACAATTTCCAGAACGCCCGGCATCGTCGACATGGTGCCGCGTTGGGAAGCCGTCAGGTCGAAGCGCGCGTGGGCGAAGCCGATGTCGATCTCCTCGTCGCGATCGTTCAGGCGCAACACGAAGCGGACGTCGCTCTTGCCTCCGGTTTTCAATAGCGCGCGCAGATCGAGCACACGCTGCGGATTGCTCGCAATGACATCGGCATCGAGGATAATTTTCACTTCGCGCTGCAAACTGGCTGCAGCCTCGTCGAGCGCCTGCAATCCCTGCACCCGCAGCTTGATGCTGTCGCCGTCACGATCGGCCTCGACCGCGATCGAAACCGCGGTGCCGGGCACGAGCAGGTGCCCGCACTGGTCGAGCGTGTCGGAAAATATCACCGCCTCGAACGAGCCGGTCTGATCGGAGAACATGGCGAACGCGAACTTGTTGCCCTTCTGGCTCCGGCGTTCGCGCGCGGAAACCACGATGCCGGC
>JANOOW010000371.1:0-10097 GCA_031421555.1 Hyphomicrobiaceae bacterium
ATCGGCAAGGACAATGTCCACGGTTGGGACCTCGAGGTCGTGCTGCATCATGGCGCCGGCGCCTACATTTGCGGCGAAGAAACCGCCATGCTGGAAAGCCTCGAAGGCAAAAAAGGCCAACCACGCTTGAAGCCGCCATTCCCCGCCAACGTTGGCCTCTACGGCGCACCGACGACGGTCAACAATGTCGAAAGTATCGCCGTGGTGCCGACGATACTGCGCCGCGGTTCCGGTTGGTTCTCGGCATTGGGCAAGCCGAACAATACCGGCACCAAGCTGTTTCAGATCTCGGGTCACGTGAACAACCCGTGCGTCGTCGAGGAGGAGATGGGCATACCGCTGCGCGAACTAATCGACACCCATTGTGGTGGCGTGCGCGGCGGATGGGATAATTTGCTGGCGGTTATTCCTGGTGGCTCGTCGATGCCGCTGTTGCCCGCCTCCCAATGCCAGGACCTGATACTCGATTTCGATACGCTGTCGAAGTTGAAGTCGGGCATGGGAACCGCTGCGATCATCGTCATGGACAAATCGACCGACATCATCAAGGCGTTCGCGCGCATTGCCTATTTCTACAAGCACGAGAGCTGTGGCCAGTGCACGCCGTGCCGCGAGGGTACCGGCTGGATGTGGCGCGTGCTCGAACGCATGGCGAAGGGCCAAGCGGAGAAACGCGAAATCGATCTCTTGTTTGATGTCACCAAGCAGATAGAAGGACATACGATCTGCGCGCTTGGCGAAGCGGCGGCCTGGCCGGTGCAGGGTCTTATCCGCAACTTCCGTCATGTCATCGAAGAGCGGATCGATCAGTATCAAGCGGCACACCGCGAAGCGGCGGAATGAGGCTCGCAATCGATTAATTTGAGGAAACGGAGTTGGACTACCTATGAGTGGCTTCAAGATACCTGATTTCAACGACCGGCAATCAAGCGCGCAAAAAGCAAAGCAGGCGGCGCTGGAGAAATTCAAGGCAAAGCCGAAGCCGGACGATCCCGAGTTCAAGGCGCGTCAAGCCGAGCTGCTTCGCATCGAAACCGAGCGTCAGGTTCGGCGCGAAACCGCGCGGCAAGCCAAGCTCGTGGCAGAAGCTGAGGCGGAGGCCCGGCGGCAGACGGAACTCGCCGAAAAGAAGGCCGCGGAGCAGGCGGCTTACGATGCCGAGATCAAGCATCAGGAAGAGCTTGAAGCGAAACAGAAGGCTGCACGCGATGCCCGCTACGCTGCCCGCAAAGCCAGTAAAAAGGGTTGATGACCGGCACTGCTTGCAATAACCGCTCTATGAACGAACCGGTTGACGGGCTATGGTGCGGGGCGATCCAAACGGATCGGTCCCGCTACCGTCGAGAGGTTGTTCGTGCGCGCGCTTGTTGTCGAAGACGATCCCGATCTCAATCGGCAGCTCGTGGCAGCTCTGACCGACGCCGGGTTTGCCGTCGATAAAGCGGTTGACGGGGAGGAAGCTTATTTCCTAGGCGAGACAGAGCCCTATGACATCGTCGTCCTCGATATCGGGCTACCGAAGATGGACGGCATCAGCATCCTTGAGCAGTGGCGCCGCGCCGACAAGAAAATGCCGGTTATCATTCTGACCGCCCGGGACCGGTGGAGCGATAAAGTCGCGGGCATGGATGCTGGCGCCGATGATTATCTGGCCAAGCCCTTCCACATGGAAGAGCTTCTCGCGCGGGTTCGGGCTCAGGTGCGGCGCGCGTCCGGCCATGCCAAAAGTGAGATCGAATGCGGGCTGCTGCGGCTCGACACGACAACGGCGCGGGTTACGTACGATGGCCAGACGATCAAGCTGACCAGTCACGAATACCGGTTGCTCGCTTATATGATGCACCACAATGGCCGTGTCGTCTCCCGCACCGAACTTGTCGAGCACCTGTACGAGCAGGATTTTGACCGCGACAGCAACACCATCGAGGTTTTCATCGGGCGTCTGCGCAAAAAGATTCCAGGCGATCTGATCAAGACGGTGCGCGGCCTCGGCTATCGTCTCGCGCAAGAGGACGATGCGGCTTAATTCACTCGCGTTCAGGCTTTTCGCGACGGCGCTCGGCTGGACCGTGCTGATTCTCCCTGTGGCCGGCTTCATCATTTACTCGATGTACGCGCAGGAGGCATTTCAGAGCTTCGACGACAAGATCAAGACGCTGCTTTCGATCGTGCAAACCGACAGTATCGACCACACAAGTACCGAACTCGGTACGCCTGGAGACGTTGGCGAACCACTTTTTCAACGATTGCACTCCGGCTGGTATTGGCAGATCAAGCCGCTGGATGAGCCAACTGGACCGCGTCGCGTATCGAACTCGCTGGCGACCGCCGAACTAGAATCCCCGTTTCTCAAGTGGATCCCCCCCGATGCCTCGGACATCCGTTGGATCGATGGCACAGGCCCCTTAGGCCAAAGATTGCGCATTGCCGAAGCCATCGAGCGGCTGGGCGACGAGGTCACCGGGCGGCGCTACTCGATCATCGTTGCCGGCCCCATCGAATGGCCTGAGGCGCGCGTGTCGGAGTTTCGCAAGAAACTGGCGACGTCCTTAGCTTTAGCCGGTCTCGGGCTGGTTGCGATGACGTTGTTCCAGGTGCGCTTCGGATTGATGCCGTTGCGTGCCGTCGAACGAGGGTTGGCTCGTGTGCGGGCGGGTGAAGTGCATCGGCTGGAAGGCAACATGCCAATCGAGATTGAGCCGCTGCAACTCGAGCTGAATGCGTTGATTCAGTCGAACCAGGATATCGTGGATCGCGCGCGCACCCAGGTAGGTAACCTCGCTCACGCCTTGAAGACGCCGTTGGCGGTCATCACCAACGAAGCCGACGACGACAAGAGCCCGTTCGCCGCCAAGGTCGCCGAGCAAGCCCGGATGATGCGCGATCAAATTAGCCTCTATCTCGATCGCGCGCGAATGGCGGCGCAGTCGGGTACCATCGGTAAATCGACCGACGTGGTGCCGTTGATCGAGCCGTTACAGCGCGCCTTGGAGCGCATCTATCGGGACAAGGGCGTGGCGATCACCGTTGAGTGCCCACCCGATGCTAGGTTTCAGGGTGAGAAGCAGGATCTCGAGGAAATGCTCGGCAACTTGCTGGATAACGCCTGCAAATGGTCGAAGCGGTCCGTTTTTTTGACGATCGACGCACCCGCCGCAACCTCACGCCCACCCCATCGGCGCCTGGTCATTCTGGTGCAAGACGACGGGCCTGGGTTGACGTCCGACCAGCGCGCGCGGATCGGCAAGCGCGGGCTCCGGCTGGACGAGACCAAGCCCGGCACCGGCCTCGGACTTTCGATCGTCAGTGATTTGGTGACAAGCTATCGCGGTACCATCGAGCTTACGCAGTCCAGTCACGGCGGATTGGCGGCGAGACTCGATTTGCCTGCGGTTTGAGGTGAACGAGCATCATATGGGCCGGATTTTCGCCAGAATCGGCCCCCACTGCCAATGCGGGTAAAGCTCCGATGAGCTGAAAGTCGACCACAAGGGGGTAGGTTCATGCGCCGGTTCCACGCGATCATTGCTGTTACGATTTCCATGCTTGTTTCGGCGTGCGGGCCCGAGGGGCCAACCAAGGGCGACACCGGCCTAGTGGTCGGCGCGGCCGCAGGCGGCATTCTGGGTAACGCCGTCGGCCGTGGCCGTGACGGCAAGATCCTGTCGACCGTTGCTGGTGCCGTCATCGGCGGCGTTGTCGGCAGCGAGATCGGTAAGTCGATGGACAAGCAAGATCGTATTCTGGCCCAACAAGCCGAAATGGCGGCGCTCGAGCGTGGCCGCTCTGGCGAGATGACACCTTGGCGCAACCCGGATAATGGCCGCTATGGCGAGGTCATACCGTTGGAGCCGTACCGTCGTGGTCCGCAGCAATGCCGCGACTACACGCATAAGATCTACATCGACGGGCGTCCGCAGACGATGCGCGCGACTGCCTGCCGCAATCCGGATGGGACGTGGTCGAACGTCGGCTGAGGATATGAGCCTGCGACATCGGCGTCACGTTCTGCGGCGCGCGTGCGGCGAGTAACCTGGGTGCCTCCTTCCGGGATCAGGTGTATCTTCCGTTCAAGATACACGCTGCCAACCCTTAGGGGTCGTTGAAGGGGAACCGCATACCGATGCCGCTCTGGCCCGTCCTGATCGTACTGACCGGCGTGGTCGTCATCATCGTTGCATGGCCGCTTTTCCGCGCGCGTGCGCTTGGCGACGCTTCCGATCATGCCGCTGTGGGTCAGCTGAATGTCTACAAGGACCAACTCGCAGAAATCGACCGTGATCTTGAGCGCGGCGTGATCGGCGATACCGAGGCGGAAGCGGCGCGGATCGAATTGTCCCGGCGGATGCTCAGCGCCGCTGTTCCGGCCAACGCGAACCGCTCTCTCGCGGGTCGCAAGACTGCAATGCTTGCCGGCCACGGTGTCGTCAAAGCGGCAGTGATTACATCGATCCCGCTGATCGCGATCGGGCTCTACGCCAGCTTTGGCGTGCCAGGATTGCCTGGCTCACCGCGGGAAGCCAAGGTCGCTCAGCAGGATGGCACTCCCGCACAAGGCGCACCCGACGTTGCAACCTTGATCGCGCAGGTTGAGGCTCGCTTGCGAAGTTCCCCGGACGATGGTCGCGGCTGGGATGTGATCGCCCCGGTTTACCTTCGGGAGCAACGATTTGCGGAGGCGCAAATTGCTTTTGCGCGTGCGATCGAACTGCTCGGCGAGGATATGAAGCGCCTGCTCGGGCTTGCCGAAAGCTCTATCCGCGCAGCAGGCGGTCTCGTCACCGGCGAGGCGCGTGCGGCGTTCGAGAAGGTTCTGAAACTTGAGCCGAACCGTGTCGAGCCGCGCTTCTGGCTGGCGATCGGACGCGAGCAGAGGGGCGAGTTGAAGGAAGCCGCCGCTGAGTACCGCGCAATATTGGCCGAGGCACCGGTAGATGCACCCTGGCGCGCAACGGTTGCGGAACGCCTCGCGGCCGTGGTACCCGGTGAGGCGCCGCCGAAGGCTGTCAGTGCGGAGCCTGGGCCGACCGCCGCGGAGGCGGCTGCCGCTGCTTCGATGACACCAGAGCAACGTCAGCAAATGATTTCCGGAATGGTCGGCAATCTGCATGCACGCCTGAAAACTAATGGTCGCGATCCATCGGGCTGGCTACGTCTGCTGCGGGCTTACGCCGTGCTCGGTGACTTGCCGAAGGCAAAGGCAGTGTTATCCGAAGCACGCAGCGCGCTTGCCGGAGATCAAGCTGGGTTGTCGTCGGTCAACGCGCTCGCAAGCGAGATTGGACTTGGTTCATGACCCGTAAGCAGAGGCGAGGCACGATGATCGCCGGCGGTGTGGCTTTGCTGAGCATCGCTGCGATCCTGGTGCTCTTTGCATTGAAAGACACGGTCACGTACTTCCATACACCGAGCGACATTGCTGAGCGGAAGGTTATGCCGGGCTCACGTTTCCGGCTCGGCGGACTGGTCGCTCAGGCATCCGTCAAGCGCGGATCTGGACCTCAAGTAGAATTCGTGGTGACCGATACACTCAAGACGGTGCCCGTTGTCTTCAGCGGCATTCTACCGGATCTGTTCCGGGAGGGACAAGGCGTCGTAGCAGAGGGCCGTCTCGATCAAAACGGAACATTCCTTGCCGACACAGTTCTCGCAAAGCACGATGAAACCTATATGCCGCCCGACGTCGCGAGCGCCTTGAAGCAGCGCGGCGTAAAGCTTGACGTGACAGCCAAGCACCCGGGCACCCAGCCCACGGGTGGTCCAATCACCGCAGACCAGGTCAAGACGCCATGATCGCCGAACTCGGACATTTTGCGCTGGTTCTGGCGCTGGCCGTTGCCCTTGTGCAGACGGTGGTGCCGATGTGGGGCGCAAGGCTTTCCAACGCCGCCATGATGGATGTCGGCAAGCCTGCGGCCCTCGCGCAACTCGGGCTCGTTGCGATGTCGTTTTTGTGTTTGATGTGGCTGTACATCACGTCCGATTTTTCCGTGCTCAACGTTGCCACCAACTCGCACACGGCAAAACCGCTGATCTATAAAATCGCAGGCGTGTGGGGCAACCACGAAGGCTCGATGCTGCTCTGGGTACTGATGCTTGCGGCGTTCGGCGCGGCGGTCGCGGTGTTTGGCACCAATCTACCCATGACGTTGCGCGCGACCGTGCTCAGTGTTCAGGCCTCGATCGCGCTCGCCTTCAGCTTGTTTATCGTGGCGACTTCTAACCCGTTTCTGCGTCTCGATCCGGCCGCGGTCGAAGGGCAAGGCTTGAACCCGGTGTTGCAAGACCCGGCTTTGGCATTTCATCCCCCATTCCTCTATGCCGGCTACGTGGGGTTTTCGATCGCGTTTTCGTTCGCGGTGGCAGCGCTTATCGAAGGCCGCCAGGATGCCGCTTGGGCACGCTGGGTCAGGCCATGGACGCTCGCTGCCTGGATGTCGTTGACGCTTGGCATCGCGATGGGATCGTGGTGGGCGTACTACGAACTCGGCTGGGGCGGTTGGTGGTTCTGGGATCCAGTCGAGAACGCCTCCTTCATGCCGTGGTTAGCCGGCACCGCGCTACTGCACTCGGCGGTAGTGATGGAACGCCGTGAGGCGTTGAAAGTCTGGACGATTTTGCTCGCAATACTCACGTTCTCGCTGTCGCTGATGGGCACATTTCTCGTGCGCTCCGGCGTGCTCTCGTCGGTACACGCCTTTGCTGTCGATCCTGCGCGCGGCGTATTCATTCTCGCGCTGATGATGCTCTTCACAGGCGGCGCGCTGATACTGTTCACGATGCGCGTCGGGGCACTGAAGCAGGGCGGCTTGTTCGCCCCGATCAGCCGTGAAGGCGGGCTCGTCCTCAACAACATCATACTGACGACGAGTTGCGCGACGGTGTTTGTTGGGACGCTGTATCCACTGGCATTGGAAGCTTTGACGGGCGAGAAGATCTCCGTCGGTCCGCCATATTTCAACATGACGTTCGGTGCGCTGATGGTTCCCTTGTTGATCGCGATGCCGTTCGGCCCGCTGATGGCTTGGAAGCGCGGCGATCTGCATGCAGCGATGCAAAGGCTCATGCTGATGCTGGCCGCGACGCTTGCCGTGCTAGTTGCAACAATCGCGATCACTCGAGGCGGACCGGTGATGGCGCCGGTCGCGATCGCGCTTGGCGTTTGGGTGATGCTGGGCGCTTTTGCCGAGATCGTTACGCGTATCCGGTTGGGGCAGGTGCCGGCCGCCGAGGCATGGCAGCGATTGAAGGGCTTGCCGCGCTCCAACTTCGGTACGGCAGCTGCCCACTTCGGCGTCGGTATGATGGTGCTTGGCATCGTCGGCACGACGGCTTGGCAGTCGGAGAAGATCATCGTCATGCAGCCGGGCGCGAGCGTTGACATCGCAGGCTTCACGTTAAAGTTTCGCGGCTCGGGACCGGCTCGCGGGCCGAACTACCGGGAGCAGGTCGGGATCTTCGAGGTGACGAACGGCGGGCAACCGGTGACGACGCTCAATTCGGCCAAGCGCGTTTACGATCAGCCGCCGGTACCGACAACCGAGGCCGGCATCTACAACGCTTGGAGCGGCGATCTCTACGTCGTGCTCGGCGACGCACAAAACGACGGAGGTTACGCCGTACGGCTTTATTTCAACCCGCTGGTGCGGTTGATCTGGCTAGGCGCCATCGTCATCGTGCTAGGCGGTATGCTGTCGCTCAGCGACCGCCGTTTGCGGGTCGGCGCGCCACGCCGGGCCAAGCCGAGTTCTGGCGCCGTACCTGCGGAGTGAGTAAGTACGATGCGCATCTTGGTCATGCTGGCGAGTTGGCTGCTCATAGCGGTAACGATGGTATCAACCGTCGCGGCGGTCGAGCCCGACGAGATCCTGGCCGATACGAAGCTCGAAGCACGGGCACGCACGCTGTCGAGTGAGCTGCGGTGCCTCGTCTGTCAGAACCAGTCGATCGATGACAGCAACGCGCCGCTTGCGCGTGATCTGCGGCTGATCGTGCGGGAGCGCATCAAGGCAGGCGATAGCGACAAGGCGGTAATGAACTTCGTGGTTGCCCGTTACGGCACGTTCGTGCTGTTACGGCCGCCGGTCGAACGGTCGACGCTTCTACTTTGGGCGACGCCAATACTGCTGCTCGCGTTTGCCGGGTTACTGCTCGCGCGAAAGTGGCGTGCCCCGGCGGTCGCAGACGCGCCGCCTGCGCCATTGTCGGCAGATGAGGTAGCTCGGTTGGAACGGCTCACTAAATCCTGACGGAATGGAACCGCTGAAAATTCCGGGATCTGGCCTGCGAAGGCGGACGCGTTGACTGCCGTATTGGCGATCGGCTCGGGCTTCGAACGGAACATCACGGCGCCGTCTTCGACAGCGATCCGCGACTGCACGTAGGTACCGACGTTGATGCCGATCACAACGGGGCCATTGGGGGTATTGAGCAACAACGGCGACCCGGACGAAGCCCCGGCCGTGTCGCAGCGGTGTAGCAGCAGGCGTTCGGGCGTTCGAAAATCGGTTTCGATCTGGCGGCGCTCCACGCGGTCGAATGTCGGGGCCACGTTGCACGGTCCGGCATAGGCAAGCTTCCACGGCAAACGATCGCGATGGAAAGCCGCCTGAAAGATCTGCCCAGCCGCTGCCTGGATCACAATCTCGGTCGATGGCATCGGTCTCACTTGAAGTACAGCACCGCGACATGCGGGCCGGTCCAGCCGAACAAGTGCCCAATCCTGGGCGGCGTCGATAGGCGGCTTGGTGCTCAACCGCGTCGTCCCAGCTCGAATGTTTTGGGATGCGCTGCCATTGTGTGAGCCAGCGATGCGAGCGAACTCTCCTGATCTCGCATTCGGCTGTCCGAAGTAAAAATCGTTGGCATCTAGCGGCGCTTCGCCGGCCGTCTTGAACAGGCAGTGCCCTGCCGTCGCGATAACGTCATCGGCGACGCAAAAGGCCGAACAAACTGTCTTTGACTTGGCGTTGAACAGCAGTGCGATTGAGCGTGCTAGAGGCTTGTGCTGCAGAGGCAATGCGCGGCGCTCATCCTGACCAAAAACCGCAGAATGCGCGCTCGGAACTTGAACGGAGCCGGCCGCGATGATCGTGCCCACCAAGATCGGCGCGAGCAGAAGCTTTGCACGACAACCTGCCCGTTTCAGCATGATAAAAACTCACTCAAGCGGGCGATTCACTAAAATCCGCCACTACCATTACGAAACGTTAATTCCCCAGCAAGGCTGCCGTAAGGCAGGCGGTCCTATGAGCAGGAGTACGCGGCAAAAATGCCGCTCGCTCATATCCACCCGCTTCAGAAAGGTCGCCGGATGCCGTCCACGAGCCTGATCCGTATCAAAGCAAATTCCGCGCCAACCCGAACTCAACAGGCGTCGCGTTCCATAAGCAAGCTCGCCGGCATCAGCATGCTGGCGTTATTGGCGGTTGCCCCGCAAACACCTGCATTCGCGCAGCAGAAAGCACCCGACAGCGTGCAGACGCCGTTTGGACGCGCGCCGCTCAGTTTTGCTGACATCGTAGAAAAGGTGAAGCCTTCGGTAGTGAGCATCTCCGTGACGGGCGGTGCGAAGGTGGCCCGTAATCAGCCGAACACGCCGGGCAAGCGTCCTCCAGCCCCCGGGCGGGGTCCGCAAGATATGATTCCGGAAGGTCCGGAGGGCGATGCGCTGCGCAAGTTCTTCGATCAGCTGCCACGTGAGTTCGGTGGCGGTGGCAGCGGCCCGACCCCACCACGGCCATCGCTCTCGCAAGGCTCGGGCTTCGTGATTTCCGAGGACGGGTACGTCGTGACTAACAATCACGTGGTCGATGGTGCCTCGAAAGTTACCGTCGCCTTCGATGAGAATAATAAGCACGAGGCGACCCTGATCGGTACCGATCAGCGCACCGACCTCGCGCTGTTAAAGATCAAGACTACCGGCAAGACGTTTCCTTTCGTGAAGTTCGCCAAGAACCAGGGCCGCGTTGGCGATTGGGTGCTGGCCGTCGGTAACCCGTTTGGTCTGGGCGGAACCGTGACCGCGGGCATCGTCTCGGCGCTTGGCCGTGACATCGGCTCGGGTCCTTATGATTTCCTGCAGATCGACGCGGCCG
>JANOOW010000372.1:0-3427 GCA_031421555.1 Hyphomicrobiaceae bacterium
GGTCAGCGCGCATGGCGCGATGAAGTTCGACCACGCGGGCTATCAAAAGATGGCCGAGCAAGGCTCGATGGTTGTGACTTCGTTCGAGCTCAGCGACATGGAGGTGGTGTTTCCGAACGAGAAGACCGCCATCCTCACGTACCGCGTCAAGCAGGGCGTCGCCACGCGCGGCAACGGCAAGACCTCCGTTCAGCAGATGAACGACACGTCCACCTGGATTCAGGCGGGCAAGCAGTGGAAGTGCGTGATGCACACCGAAACACCCGTCAAAGGAGAATGACGATGCCCCACAAGAACACGATCTGCCTCTGGTACGACCGCGACGCCGAAGAAGCCGCGCGGTTCTATGCCAAGACCTTTCCCGACAGCGCGCTCGGCGCGATTCGACGCGCGCCGGGCGACTACCCTTCCGGCAAGAAGGGCGACGTGCTGACGGTCGAGTTCACCGTCGCCGGCATCCCGTGCGTCGGGCTCAACGGCGAGCCGGAGTTCAAACACAACGAGGCGTTCTCGTTCCAGATCGCCACCGACGATCAGCTAGAGACCGACCGCTTGTGGAACGCCATCGTCGGCAACGGGGGGCAGGAAAGCCAATGCGGCTGGTGCAAGGACAAGTGGGGCGTGTCCTGGCAGATCACCCCGCGCGTGCTGCTCGACGCGGTCTCTGGCCCCGACCCGGTAGCAGCGCAGCGCGCGTTCGAGGCGATGATGCCGATGAAGAAGATCGACATCGCGAAGATCGAGGCCGCGCTGCGCGGCTGACCTAACCGCAAACTTCAAGGAGCAACTCATGGCCTACATCGACGGTTTCGTCCTCGCGGTGCCGACCGCGAACAGGCAGAAGTTTATCGCCCACGCCAGCAAGTTCGGCAGCGCGTTCATCGAGCACGGCGCAACGCGCGTGGTCGAATGCTGGGGGGCCGACGTGCCCAGGGGCAAAACCACCGACTTCCAGGGCGCGGTGCAAGCCACGGACGACGAGACGGTGGCGTTCGCGTGGATCGAGTGGACCGACAAGGCCCGCCGCGACAAGGTGATGCAGCGCATGGACGAACTCTACAAGACCGACGAGCGCTTCGAACCGGCAAAAAACCCGATGCCGTTCGACGGCAAGCGGATGATCTACGGCGGCTTCGAGCCAATCGTCGAGCAAGGCGAGCACACGCGTGGCAGCTACGTCCAGGGCTTCATCGTCCCGGTGCCTTCAGGCAAGCGCGAGGCCTATCGCAAGATGGCCGAGGGCGCGTGGCCGATGTTCAGGGGCTTGGGCGCTCTGCGGGTTGTCGAAGCCTGGGGCGACGATGTGCAGGACGGCAAAGTCACCGACTTTCGCCGCGCCGTGAAGGCCGAGGCGGACGAGAAGATCGTCTTCTCCTTCATGGAATGGCCGTCGCGCGAAGTCTGCGACGCCGCGTGGAAAAAGATGACGAGCGACGAGACCATGAAGCCGTCCGAGCGCATGAAAATGCCGTTCGACATGAAGCGGATGGTTTGGGGCGGATTCACCCGGGTCGTGACGCTGGCGAAGTGAGGCGGCGCCGGTCGAACATCACGGCGATGCGGCTGTGTCGTGCCTTGGTGGGTCGCTTGTCGAACAACTCACTTCACACCATCGCCTCGGCCAGCGATGTCGAGCTTTTTCGCCAATTACTTGAAAGGTCGCCATGATCACACTCTACGGCTTCGGACAGGTTCATCGGAAGGTAATCGGCGAGACGCGCGACCTCAGGGCGCAATGGGCGCTCGAAGAAACCGGGCTGCCCTATCGCGTCCACGGCCTCGATCACACGGGCGGCGAGCTCGACGCTCCCGCCTATAGCCGGATCAGCTGTTTCCATCTGGTGCCGGCAATCGATGACGATGGCTTCGTCGTCGCCGAATCCGGCGCGGTGCTGCTCTATATCGCCGAGAAGGCAGGCAAGCTGATCCCGCCTGATTTCCAGGGCCGGATGCGGGTCGTCCAGTGGTGCTTCGCCGCGCTCACCACGGTCGAGCGGCCATTGATGGAGATCCTGCTGATCGACAAATTCGGCGGCGGCGAGGGTGCTGAAAACCGGCGGGCTGAGATGGTCAAGCAGGCCGGCCGCTGGTTCGACGGACTGGAGCGCCGACTCGACGGCCAGGAATGGATTGCCTGCGCCGATTTCACGGTCGCCGACATTCTTCTCGCCACGGTGTTGCGGGAAGTGCGCAAGACCGATCTCATCGATCCCTATCCGCGGCTGAAGGCCTATTACGCGCGGGCTATGGCGCGCCCCGCCTGGCAGCGCACCCTCAGCCTCTACGCAGAGCGGCTGGGCGTGACCGTCGCGGACATTCGCTGAGGATTGGCGCCGCCGTCCAACCAGTCATCCGAGGCGAAACCGCTTCGCGATTTGCCTTGATTCCAGTGATATTTCTTAAACAACAGGAGCCTGAAATGTCGGCACAAAATATCGAAGGTGGTTGCCAGTGCGGGGCAATCAGATACTCCATATCAGGCGAGCCTGTTATGGCCGCAATCTGTCATTGCGGCATGTGCCGCCGCGCTCATGCCGCACCAGCGGTGGCATGGGCCATGTATCAAGAGGGCCAATTGAGTTTCATCAAAGCACAGCCCAAACTTTATGCATCCTCTGCTGAGGGCAAACGAGGCTTCTGTGCAGCCTGCGGAACCCAGATTTTCTTCACCGCAAGTTTCTTGCCGGGCCTTATCGACATCACTGTCGGCAGCCTCGACAACCCAGAGTCGGTCAAGCCAACGCTGCACTACTGGTATTCAAAACATCTTTCTTGGGCGGAGTTCGCTGACACCCTGCCGCGCCACCCTGAGTTGCCACCATTCGCATAAAAATCAGGCCAACAGACACGCTGCGTTAAGAATGGTCATGCCCAGTAAAAGCGTATTGTTAAAGGGCCTTACCAACATTGGCCCAACCATCTAGAAAGGGAGGTCGTATGCTGAAGAAAACACTGTCAATAATCCTGATGGTCACGGCGTCCATGATCGTCACACCCCCTGTGGCCTATGCACAGGACACGTCAGTCGCGAAGCCGAAAAAAGCCGCTGTGGCCAAGACTGTCAAGAGCGGCCGCATCGATGTGGACGGCCTCCACTACCACTACCAAATCCGCGGGCAAGGCGCGCCGCTGCTGCTTCTGCACGGCGGTTTGGGTTCGACCGATATGTTTGCGCCGATCATGCCGTTGCTGGCCGCGAAACGGCAGATCATCGGCGTCGACTTGCAGGGGCATGGCCGCACGCCGCTGGGCAGCCGGCCCATCAGCATGACGGCGATGGGCGGGGACATGGCGGTCATTCTCAAAAAACTGGGTTACGGGCCGGTCGATGTCATGGGCTATTCGATGGGGGCCGGCGTTGCGTTTCAGCTGGCGGTGCAGCATCCGCAACAGGTGCGCCGCCTGGCGCTGGTCTCGGGCAGCTTCG
>JANOOW010000373.1:0-1730 GCA_031421555.1 Hyphomicrobiaceae bacterium
TTCCGTCGTCCGCGGCAACACAACTGCGAGCGGCATGCGCCGGTAAGCTGTCAATCCATCCGTTTCGAAGGCGCGCCGGCCATCTTCGTCGCCGATCACCGAGCCGGCGCCGACCAGCGCTGCGAGTTGACGAACGATCTGATCGCGGCGCGCAATGATGGCGGTGTCTGGGGCTGGCAAGGCAATGGCTGACACGCAGACCTCCCGGGGCACGACTGTGCAGGCTTGTTATGTCTCTTATGCGCGATCCGGTGCGCGTTAAGCAATGCGCACATGTCGCGCTTCGATGGATTGGCGCAGCGTCCCGCAAATATCCCGCGAACGACTGTATCTTCAACACAGCTATGAAACAGTCATTCGCCTATGCAATATGGACGACACACTTTAGTCGCGCCACAGCATAATCAACAGGACGGAAAAGGTCTTGCAACATCACCCTCGTGCCGCGCAAAGGGATACATCCGTGACAGCCATCAGCGATCTCGATATTTTTGCCCGTGTTGCGCGTACCGGCAACATGTCGGCTGCCGGCCGTGAAATGGGGTTGTCGCCAGCCGTCATTTCCAAACGCGTAAGCCTGCTCGAGGAGCGGTTGGGTGCGCGCTTGTTCCAACGCACCACGCGCCAGCTCACCTTGACCGAAACCGGTGAGGGCTACTTCAAACGCGTGGTCGATATCCTGAGCCTCGTCGAGGAAGCCGAGGATTTCGTCAGCCGCCGCAACACCAAACCGCGCGGGCAACTGAAGATCACCGCGCCGACGTCGTTCAGCCGCCTGCACATCGCTCCGCACATGGCCTCGTTCCTGGCCAGATACCCGGACATCGAAATCGACTTCCACCTGACCGACAGTTTCGTCGACATCATTCGCGAGGGCTTTGACGTCGCCATCCGCATCGGCGAACTGCAGGACAGCTCGCTGGTGGCCCGCAAGCTCGCGCCCGACCACCGCGTCATCTGCGCTGCCCCGAGCTATATCGAGCGCGTGGGACGGCCGAAAAGCCTTGCCGATCTGGAGTTTCACAATTGCATTTCTGCTGGCGCGCAGGACCTTTGGCACCTCGACGGTCCAGGGGGCGGCCAGCATCTTCGCGTGAAAGGCAACTTGCGCTCGAACTCGGCGGAATTTGTTCGAGAACTACTGGTGGGCGGACACGGCATCGGGCTGCGGCCCCTGTGGGACGTAGGGCCTGACGTCCAGTCGGGTGCGTTGGAGATCATCCTGCCGGAGTGGCGCGCAACGTCGCATATGGCGATCTACGCCGTCTACCCGTCGCGCGATTTCATGCCAGCGAAGGTCAACGCGTTCATCGATTTTCTCGGCGAGACGTATGGCACTGAACCGTATTGGGACCGCGCCATCGCGAAGGCTGGCCTGGGGCAGGCACCAGTCATCACAAAGAACAACCCGCGCGAGATTTCCGGCAAGACGGCGTTGCCCGAAAACAAATCGCCGCTGCCCTCCGCCACCCTTCGCTAACATCCCCAATACCCCTATACGTGCCTCGTGCGCGTGTTAGAACGATCCGCAAATCGCTATCGGCAATTGATTTTCCGGATCGCCACCATGACCAGTTCCCAATCCGCCAAGCCGCGCGTCGGCCTATTCGTGACGTGCCTCGTCGATCTGATGCGGCCCTCGATCGGCTTCGCGGCGGTTAAACTGATCGAGCAATCGGGCTGCCATGTCGACGTGCCGCAGGCGCAAACGTGCTGCGGACAGCCAGCCT
>JANOOW010000374.1:0-7683 GCA_031421555.1 Hyphomicrobiaceae bacterium
CAAGGAAGATGTCGCCACACAGTTGCGGCAGAGCCTCGCGATATCGGGTCATGTTCAATCCTCCAGTCGGCACCTTTCATACCAATCGATCGTCGGCGAAGGCAGTGCCGGTTCTTTCATCAGCGTACGGCCCTCACATCCTAGTAGCCGTCAGAGTCTATCGCGCTCGAGCCGCGGGATACGACTGGCAGCTATCCTACCGGTGAACCGTCAGACCGCAAGCTCGTTTGGCATCCTTTGCATGACGCGCCGACGTTTGCACATGACCCATCGCTCGACAATGTCAACGCCGACTTGAATCTGACCCGGGATTGCCGTTTGTCGCCGACTTGAAACTGATCCACCGCGGTTTACGGCATCGTTCCCGCGCGCGGGAACGATGCCGTTCAAACTTTTTCTTCCTTCGTGGCTTTACTCTTGCTCGCCGTCGTCGATGGCGCCTGCGGCCGCGCCAGAATGCCGGCACGGCGCTTGTCTTTGAGGCGGTAGCTTTCACCGGCGATCTGCACGACGGTCGCATGATGCAGCACGCGATCGAGCATGGCGGCGGTCAGCACCGCATCATTAGCGAACGCGTCGTCCCAGCTGCCGAAGCTGAGGTTCGACGTCAGGATCAGAGAGCCCTTCTCGTAGCGCCGCGCGATGACCTGGAAGAACAGGGTGGCCTGTTCGCGCCCGAACGGCAGGTAGCCGATCTCGTCGATGATCAGCAGTTTCGGTGCCGCCACCGTGCGATGCATGGCCTCTTTCATCCGCCCTTGGCGGTACGCGGCCTCCATCGCGATGACGAGATCGGCGGCCGACGTGAAGCGAACTTTCCAGCCGCGCTGCGCGGCGAGCATTCCGAGCGCGATCGCCAAGTGCGTCAGCACGATATTCTCCGCGGGCTCAACGAAGCCTAGCGCCGCCAGCTCCTGGATCTGTTGGCGCGGCGCACCGGTCGCGAACGCGAAGTCGTAGGCGTCGAGCGTCTTGAGGGCTGGAAAGCCCGCCGTTCGCGTCAACATCTCGCGCGCACGAATGCGACGCGCGTCGCGCTCGGCGCGCAACACGCCTTCGAGGAAATCAGCATAGGACACGTCTTTCTTCGCTGCCGCGTCCTGCGCGATCGGCCCGTACAGATCGGCCAACGCGCTGAGCTTAAGGCCTCGCGTCAGTCCGGGCGAGACTGTAGCGGGACCCCTGGCGGCTCAAGTGTATAGCCGGGTGGAGGGGAGCCCGGCAATCCACTCGAGATTCGGTGAAAGAGGCGGTTACTTCGAAAGGCGCAACCGGACGATATCTTCTGCGATCGCTTTGAACGCCGTTTCCAGTTCATCGCCATTTTCCGCACGAAAGAACTTGGCGGCCTCGCTGGCGCAAGACGTCAACGTGTTGACCACCCGGTCCTTGTATGCACCGGCACTGTTCAGATCGAAACCGACGGTGTAGACGACCACGCCCTTGGCCTTCATGCCGCTGCAGATTTCGACCGAGAGCTTGCTGGCGGCGACCGCTTCTGTTGATCCATCACCCTTGTTCAGTCCGCCGATGGTGTTGTAGACGCCGTCCGTCATCAGAAGCACGGTTTTGAGGGTGCGGCCATCGTTGTAGGGTGCAGGCGTGCTCGAAGACGGCCAGATCGACGACCAGTTCGGCGAGAGCAGATACCAGGCCCACGAGGCACCGAGCTGACCGGCGGTCGATCCATTGGCGCTGTAGCTGTCGACTGTGCTCTTCAACATGCTTTTGTTGTCAGTCATCGGGATGATTTGTGCGGTCGGGCAAGGCTGGGCGCCAGGCAGGTCGGCGCTGATCTTGAAGGCGTCCAGACCGACCGGGGCAGCATCGGTCTTTTCGTTCGTCGAGGTAAGGCGCTCGTAGGTGCAGCTGTTGGAGGAAGCGCGGTTGCCATCGACGGCCTTGAGGTAGGGTCCGGCGTTGACGCCAGCGGAGAACGGGGCGAAGCCAACGCGCACCTTCTGGCCCGTGGGGCTATCCGGGATCAGCACATCGAGCAGGTTTTTGGTGGCGCGCTTCAGGTCGGCGATCTTGCGGCCGCCCATCGAGCCGGTCACGTCCAACTGCAAACCCACTTCGATATCCTTCGAGTCGAAGATCGCGACCGCACCCTTGGGCAGGGCAATCGTTTCGATGCCGCCAACCCGGGCAAACAGCATCGGCACGTTGGCCGCGACCTTGATCCCAACAGATCCCTTCTTGCGGTCGATATCGACCGCAAAGCTTTCGATCTTGGCGATATCGCCGCCGGCGCCCTTCATGTTCAGGTCAAAGTACTTCTGGGCGAGGGTGGTGACTTCCGCGTTATTGAGATTGTTGACGCGCAGCCCCTTGGCGCTGGCAAGTGCTGCGGCGTCGATCGCCGCGCCGATCTTGCTGTTGGCCTGATAGGTGCGGCCGACGTCGATCGCCAAACCCGTGACCATCACGAGAACGAATGTGCAAAGGGCGAAAATGACCGCGATCGTGCCGCGTTCATCCGACGCGAAGTTGCGGGCTTGCTTGGCGATCGCGTTGGTCATCTCATTCTCTCCTTGGTCCAGCAGCGAACTGCTTTGGACACGAGGAATGCAATCGGAATGCCCAATCGGCGCATTCCACGCGCCTCCGCCAGAGACGGTTTACAAGCGCTTAAAGTTTGACCGCCGGCTTCGTATCTCCTGACTTTACTAGCAAAAATGGGACGCGCGGTTGAGGCATCAGTGCCGTGACACGCACTAACTACCAGCTTTTTATCGTCCCGTTCTCGTACAGTTAAAAATCCCAGGCGATGCCGCCCTTTTCCCAATCTCCGTATCGCACCGGATCGGGACCATTGCTGCCGCCGATTTCCTTTGGCTGGGAAGCCTCCAGTGCGTCACGAACGCGCCTCCGCTCGGCCGCCTCTGCCAAAGCGCGTTGCGCTTCCGGTGTAATGTGCCGCTTCGGTGCCTCTGCGATCTTAGCTTCGATGTCTGTCTTGCGTCGAGTGTCATCGTTCATGTTCGGGACCTCCGGTCCGGCTCTGGGATAGCACGCGGCACATATTATATATTGAGTAACTGAGGCTAGTCACGTGGGTGCGCTCCGCTGCCGCGTCGACGCGACGTGAGGGACAGATGCCGAGCAACTTCTTGAAGACCGGCGTATTGCTGCTCATCATGACCGGTATATTCGCCAGCATGGGAGCCTTGGCCGGCGGCAGGGGTGGCTTTTTCATAGCTTTTGCGATTGCACTAGGCATGAACCTCGTCGCCTACTGGAAGTCGGACAAAATCGTCTTGCGCATGCATGGCGCGCAGGAAGTAGACGAAGAGGCTGCCCCGGATTTTCATCGATTGGTCGAACAATTGAGCCGTCGCGCAGATCTACCGAAGCCGCGGATCTACGTAATGAACTCGCCGCAACCCAACGCCTTTGCCACCGGTCGAAACCCCGAGAACTCGGCCGTCTGCGCATCGACGGGGTTGATCGACATGCTCTCCAGCGAGGAAGTTTCGGGAGTGATTGCGCATGAACTCGCGCATATCAAGAACCGCGATACGCTTACAATGACGGTCGCAGCTTCGATCGGCGGAGCCATCTCAATGTTTGCGAATATGCTGCAGTTCGGCATGATCTTCGGTGGCAATCGTAATGGCCGCACCGGCATGCTGGGGACGTTGTTCGCCGCGTTGGTCGCACCGATCGCCGCTATGCTCGTTCAAATGGCGATCAGCCGTTCGCGCGAGTATCAGGCCGATCAAATCGGTGCACGCATCTGTGGCAACCCGCTGTGGCTCGCCTCTGCTTTGGTGAAGATACAAACTGCAGTCCGTGGAGGGATGCGGAACGCTCAGGCCGAGATGGTGCCTGGTGCTGCTCACATGTTCATCATCAATCCGTTGAGTGGCCGGGGTATGGATAATCTCTTTTCCACCCACCCGAGCACCGAAAACAGGGTTGCGGAACTTGAAAAGCTCGCTCAGGAGTGGGGTTTGGCGCACGATACGCGGGCAGGAGTGTTCCTGCCCCGTGTCTCGCCTGCAACCGGCCGGCCGATGCCGCCATTGGCCAGCGACGAGCAGCGCGGCCCCTGGAGTTGAGTTTGATGGGTTACACGGGTGTTCATGGTGGAGGCGCTGCGCGTTTGCCGTCCGGCTTTCAGGCGCGCCAGCTGGCGGTTGTCCTGGTGGCGGCTGTGCTGCGCGATGGACGTGCCTTCGACGACGCGATCGCGAAGGCGCATGGCCTGCCCCAGTTCAAGGAGTTGGAGCCGCGCGACCGGGCGTTGGCGCGGATGATCGCATCCACGGTTTTGCGCCGGCACGGGCAGTTGCAAGCGGTGCTCGCGACATTTCTCGATAAACCGCTCCCCGACAAGCGTGGCAACCTGACGCCGATCTTGTTGACGGCAGCCGCACAATTGCTGTTCCTCGATTCAGCCCCGCACGCCGTGATCAATATCGCGGTTGAACAGTGCCGGCACGATGGCGGCGCGCGCCGCTTCGGCAAGCTTGCAAACGCGGTGCTGCGCCGTACTTCCGAACGCGGCCGCGAGATCATCGCCGCTCAAACCGATGCGGCGCGGTTGAACATCCCGGATTGGCTGTGGCAGCGCTGGGTCGCGGCCTACGGTGACGCAACAGCGCTACAGATTGCCGAAGCTTCGCTTGCGCAAGCCCCTCTCGATATCAGCGTGAAGGACGATCCGGCAGGCTGGGCCGGGCGATTGGGCGCAACCGTGCTGCCGACGGGCACGCTGCGGATGCTGGCGGAAGGCCGCATTGAAGAGCTGCCGGGTTATGCCGAAGGCGGGTGGTGGATACAAGATGCCGCCGCGGCCCTGCCCGCCAGATTGTTGGGTGACGTTGCCGGTAAGCGCGTCGCCGATCTGTGCGCTGCGCCCGGTGGCAAGACGGCTTCGCTTGCCGCGCGCGGTGCGCTGGTGACAGCGGTCGATCAATCGACAGAGCGGCTATCCCGTTTATCGGCAAACCTCGACCGGTTGGGCTTGAAAGCGGACGTCGTAACAGCCGACGCGACGGCTTGGACCCCAGCAGAGCTCTTCGATGCGGTGCTCCTCGACGCGCCGTGCTCGGCCACCGGTACAATTCGGCGGCATCCCGATATCCTCCATCTCAAGCGATCGACCGATATGGCCAAGCTGGTGCCGTTGCAGGCGCGGCTGCTGGATCATGCCGTGACCCTGGTAAAGCCGGGCGGGATAATCGTGTTTTGCACCTGTTCGCTGGAGCCGGAGGAAGGCATTCAACACGTCGAGCAATTGCTGGCCAGCAATCCGAACGTCGAACGAGTTCCGATCCAGGCCGAGGAGTTCGGCGGCGATGCGAGTTGGATCACGGCGGAAGGTGATTTGCGCACCTTGCCATTCCACGCCCCGGCCGATGTGCCGGGCCTCTCCGGCCTCGATGGCTTCTACGCGGCCAGGCTCATACGTCGCGCGTGATGCACAGGCTTGTCGCCCGCTGCCCTTGTTTACGAGGCTGCACACGTTTAATCGGTCAGGCATGGATTGGACACCACCACCATGTCGCGGCTGACTCTTGCCGAGCAAACGCGGCTGGCGAAGCTGATGGTCGATCGGTCTTGCCGGTCCGCATCCGCGCGGCTCAAACGATCGCCGATGCTCAAGTGGCGCTACGGTGCGCCGGTTGCCGACAAGCTGCTGATCGTACCGCAGGATTTGCGCAGTAGCGATCCAAGCTTCGCCAGCGAGGTGGAGTTCGGCCATTTCGGCTTAGCCGGCTCGATGGCCATGCTTGAAGGACAATCGGTTTTCGACGTGGTGCCGCCCAACGCGAGTTGGGCGCGCGAGTTGCACGGTTTCGGCTGGTTGCGCCATTTCTATGCGGCCGGTCACGTCGCGGCGCAGGACTGCGCACTGGCACTGGTCGCGGATTGGCGGCGGGCGCATGGACGGCCATCGAAAGGGTTGGTGTGGGAGCCCGCGATCGCTGGACGCCGGATGATGTCCTGGATCGTCAATGCACCGCTCATTCTCGACGGTATCGATCAAGCGACCTACGACGCCACGACGGACTGTTTGGCCGATCACTTCGTCTACTTGTCAGCCACCTGGCGGGATGCGCCCGAAGGGCAACAACGGCTCGAAACGCTGACGGCGCTGCTGACGGGCGCTCTCTGTATCGCCGGGCATGACCATAACCTCGCGCCCCTAGGGCAGGCGTTGAAGGCCGAACTCGATAAGCAGATCTTGCCCGACGGCGGACATGTCACGCGCAACCCAGGCGTGCTGATCGAGCTGCTGTTGGATTTCCTCCCTCTCCGGCAATGCTTCGTCACGCGCGAGCGCAGGCTTCCCGATGGCTTCGACGATGCCGTGCGGCGGATGCTGAAGATGGTGCAGTTCATGCGGCTCGGCGATGGCCGTCTTGGCCGGTTCAACGGTATGTCGGCGCACATGATCGATGTTCTATCGACGGTGCTTGCCTATGACGATCGCCCGCATGAAAAACTGGCCAGTGCCGGTCACTCAAAATATTTGCGCCTGGAGCGGGGCAAACTGATCGTACTTATGGATGCCGGCAGCCCGCCCGAATTGGAATTGGCGGCGGCCGCGCATGCTGGTTGCTTGTCGATCGAGGTCAGCTCCGGTGCACATGCCATCTTCGTCAACGGCGGGGCACCGGTCCCGGCCAACGACGAGTGGACGACGACGGCGCGGGCGACGGCCAGTCACAACACGGTCTGCCTCGGCGGCAAATCATCGTCGCGGCTTGTCCGTAACGAACGGCTGGAGGCGTTGATCTGCGGCGTGCCGATCAGTGGCCCAGCTGGTGTCCAATGTAGTTCCCGCGACGTTGATGGCGGTCTTGAGGTTGAAGCCTTCCACGACGGTTACTTCCACCGGTTCAAGCTGCTGCATCGCCGCCGGCTAGAGATTGATGCGACGGGCAAACGGTTTGCCGGCGTCGACCGGCTTGGACCACAGCGTGGGCAACTGCGGTTGCCACAGGATGTGCCGTTCGCAATCCATTTCCATCTGGATGCTGATGTGGAATGCCTGCCTAATCACGCCGAAGACGAAGTTACCCTCGCCCTGAGCGACGGGCAGCGCTGGCGGTTCCAGGCGTCCGGTGCCGCGCTGACAATCGAGGACAGCGTGCACTACGCGGAGATCACCGGGCCACGGCCATCGGTTCAAATCGTGTTACGTGCAGCGACCTTCGGCGAGAGCGAAGTGCGTTGGAGTATGGAGCAAGTCGATGAGTGATCTCGCCAAGGTGCGTCGCGCACTGATCTCGGTTTCCGATAAAACGGGATTGATCGGGTTTGCCCGGATGCTGGCTGCGCGCGGGATCGCATTGCTTTCGACTGGCGGTACGGCAGCAGCTTTGAAGGCAGCCGGTCTCGAGGTGACCGACGTTTCCGAGCATACCGGCTTCCCCGAGATGATGGATGGCCGTGTGAAGACGCTCCACCCGAAGGTGCACGGCGGCTTGCTCGCAATCCGTGGCAATGCGGAGCATGACGCCTCGGCCAAGGCGCATGGCATTGCGCCGATCGATCTGCTGGTGGTGAATTTGTATCCGTTCGAGGCGACGATCGCGGCCGGTGCAGCATATGATCATTGCATCGAAAACATCGACATCGGCGGCCCAGCGATGATCCGTGCCGCGGCGAAAAACCACGACGGCGTCGCCGTCGTGGTTTCACCAGAGGATTATGCGGTTGTCGAAG
>JANOOW010000375.1:0-1964 GCA_031421555.1 Hyphomicrobiaceae bacterium
GTGGATCGTCACGTGGATGTCCGAGAAGGCCGCTGCAAACATGCGCACCCGATCCTTCCAGGCGTTGATATCGCTGCCTGAAGCCGGATAGGCGTTGTGCAGGATGGCGTCAGGCTGGACGTACTTGTCGAATTTAGACACGTCGCCCTGCCCCTTGATCATGACTTCTTCTATGTAGCCGCGGACTGTCGCCTTGTTTGCCTCGCTCATTTCCGGGGCCTCATGATTGGGTGGATCGGATGCGTTCGTACCGAGCGAATTGTCAGCGATAGTATTCGTGAAGCTCCGCGCGCGATCGACTCACACTTTGCGAGCCCTGACGATACTGGCTCCACTCGGCCCCGCTCCAAAAAGGATCGAAATGTCCTTGAAACCAGCCTCTTCGAGCCATGAGCGGTGCTCGGTCTCGGTGTAGGATTGGCCGTCGTTGTAGAGGCTGAGAAAAACAAGGTTCATGCCGACGGCGGACGCTGGCGACAGCCGGGCGTCATCCAGCACGTGGCCGATGATGAACAGCTCGCCGTCGGTTCGCAACCCAGCACCGACATTGCGCAGAGCGAGCCGCGCCTGATCCGGAGACAGCACTTGCAGCAGATTGCGCAAGACAGCCACATCGTGCGTACCGTCTGGCGGCGAGCCGAGAATATCCGTCGCCACGACGTCGACCCGCTGCATCAGACCGGCTGCTTCAACGAACCCCTTCGCGATCAAGGCGACCTTCGTCAATTCCAGGACGATTGCGCGGAGAGACGCACAGCTCTGGCAGGCTGCGATCGCGACGCCTCCCGAACCACCGCCGACATCGAGGAGGCTCTCGAAGCGATCGAACTCGAAAGCAGTCGCCAGCTGGCGGCCAGTCGCCATCGCTCCCGCATGAAGGCCGCGGAAGAAAGCGCCGAGCTCGCTATCCGACATCGCACCGAAGTCGTGGCGGGCATGGGGCTCGCCCGAGCTGATGGATTGCGCAACGCCGAGTGCCGCGCTCCACATATCCGAATAGAGCTCGTGCGCGCTGCCCATTTAGGTTGGGCGCCCTTTGACCAGATAGGCATCGGCCTCGGGTGTGTTGGAGAAGCGCTCTTCCGCGAGGGTCAGCAAGTCCGCGTGCACCAGCGCGTGCAGCAGTGGACTGAGCTTGTCGGCACGAAGCCCGAGGATCGTGCTCAGCTCTGCCGCGGTCATCGGACCGCTTCCCAACGGGGTGAACACGCCGAGCTGCATCCCCGCGAGCATCGCCAGTGGACGATAGATGGCATACGCGTGACCCAGAATAGTCGATGGCGGCGGCAGGTCCTTCATCGGTGGACAGCTCCGAATTCGCGGCCGTCGTTGGAACTCATGGCGTTCGAGCGACCAATCGTGGATGACCGCTATACTACCCAGGATCGGCCAGACCGCAACAGAATAGGCAGCGCCGGACGGACGGGAGCTTCTGGCCCGTCACGACTGCAAGCTAGGTCGCTTGCCGAAGTCTCGTATCGATTTTTGGTTGCCGAAGCTGGAAGGCAACAGCACCCGCGATATGCACCGGCAAAATGCACTTCGTACTCTAGGATGGCAGGTTCTTGTTGTCTGGGAATGCGAATTAGCCCATAGAGAACAATTACGGAACAAACTTGTTTACTTCCTTGGGGAGCGGGGGGAATGCGAGCCATCGAATTGTTTGCGGGGGCGGGGGGCCTCGGCATCGGGGTTAGCCGAGCAGGCTTTCAGACCGCGCAAGTGATTGAATGGGACCGCTACTGCTGCGATACCATCCGCGAGAACAAGGCCCGCAAGCTGGCACCCATGGCAAGCTGGCCGCTTTACGAAGGCGATGTCCGCACGTTTGATTTTCGGCTGTTTCAAGACAAGCTCGATCTTGTGTCGGGCGGCCCGCCGTGCCAGCCATTCTCCGTTGGCGGCAAGCATGGGGCTTACAACGATGTGCGTGACATGTTCCCTGAGGCGGTGCGCGCCGTGCG
>JANOOW010000376.1:0-4596 GCA_031421555.1 Hyphomicrobiaceae bacterium
ACTTACTTCCCCGCCTTTGCCTTGCGGAATTCGCTGGCGGGGTAGGTGCCGAAGATCTTCACTTCGTTGGAGAAGAACGCCAATTCCTCCATCGCGAGCTTCACATTGCGATCGGTGGGGTGGCCTTCGATGTCGGCGTAGAACACGGTCGCGGTGAAGCTGCCGTCGATCTGATATGACTCGAGCTTCGTCATGTTGACGCCGTTAGTGGCGAAGCCGCCCATCGCCTTGTAAAGCGCGGCTGGAACGTTGCGTACCCTGAACAAAAAGGTTGTGACCACGTCGCCGTTGCCGGGCTTTGCATCGTCGGGCGTTGCCGACAGCACGACGAAACGGGTGGTGTTGTGGGCTTCGTCCTCCACGTCCTCGGCAAGGATATCGAGATTGTAGACCTTGGCCGCCAGCCGCGGCGCGAGTGCCGCCTTGGTCTTGTCGCCCCACTCGGCCACCTGTCGCGCAGCGCCTGCCGTGTCACCGGCGACGTGGGCTTTGACACCCAGCTTGCGCATGATGCGTCGGCACTGGCCTAGCGCGTGCACGTGACTGTACACGTCCTTTATATCGCTGAGCTTCGCACCCTTCAGCGCCATCAACTGAAACCGGATCGGCAGGAAGTGCTCGGCGACGATGTAGAGCCCGGCGTCCGGCAGCAGATGATGGATATCGGCGACGCGGCCGGCGACCGAATTCTCGATCGGGATCATCGCGTAGCGCGCCTCTCCCGACTTCACGGCCGCGAGCGCATCCTCGAACGTCGGGCACGGCAGCGGCTCGAGATTGGGAAACATCTGGCTGCACGCGATGTGCGAGTTGGCGCCGGCTTCCCCTTGATAGGAGATCCGCTGCAGGCTAGTCGCAGCTTTCGGCTCGTTTGTCGCGCGCGATGAACTTGAGGGCATGGCTTGTTTACGGCTTTCAGTATTTTGAATGAGGCATAGGCGACGGCGAATTTTCAGCTTCAGGTCAAGGTACCTGAGGCCAACATCTGGCGCGCGCGTTCGAGATCGTGCGGAGTATCGACACCGAGCGGAACCGTGTCAACGAGCGCAACATCGATGCGCATGCCGGCTTCCAGAGCCCTGAGCTGCTCGAGTTTTTCGCGCATTTCCAAGGGTGAAGGGGGTAGCGAGACAAAACGCTCTAATGCCGCGCGCCGGTACGCGTAGATGCCGATGTGATGATAGAGCGGGCCATCACCCCACGGCGCGGTTGCACGCGTGAAATACAAGGCCCGCAATCGTTTCGCCGTCAGCGGCGTGCCGATCACTTTCACCACGCTCGATGCCGACTTCTCACCTTCATCGGTGATTTCCGAAGCAATGGTCGCGATATCGGTCTCAGGATCGTTCAATGGTGCGGCACACGCCTCCACGAGCCACGGATCGAGCGTCGGCAAATCCCCCTGCAGGTTAATGACGATCTGGGCCTGCCCCTTCGGATCGACCTTTTGCACAGTTTCGAACACGCGATCCGAGCCAGACGCATGCCCGGCCCGCGTCATCACCGCTTCGCCGCCCACTTTCGCAATCGCTTGCACGATCACCTCACTATCGGTTGCAACAACAACGCGCCCGACGCCCGACTGAACGGCCCGCCGCCAGACGTGCACGATCATCGGTTCACCGTGAATATCCGCCATCGGTTTACCCGGCAGCCTCGTCGCTTGCATGCGGGCCGGTACGATGACCAAAGCGTTCTTCATTAGGGTTCTCGACTACGATTGGGCTACTGAGATCACGTGAAGTGACAATTCGTCTCGCATCCACGCACTTAGAAGTGGTCCATGGCTGGTTGCAAGCGGAACGAGAATTTCTATAGTCCGGCTCGATTGCAGATGGCTGCCTACTGGGGAAGTGACGCTAATGAACAGCGATGAAATGAATTGGGCCGCGATGGCGGTGTTGTCCGCCCTGCTGGTCATATTCGGCAGCGCCACCCTGATCGACATCTACAAGACCAACCACCGGTCCCAGGTTGTCGGATATGCGTTGCCAGCGCCAACCGCGGGTAAGGCGGCTTCCCCTGGTGCCCCCGCCGAGAGCGGTGTCACGGTACCGAAGATCGCGGAGCTGATGACCAAGGCATCCGTTGAAGCGGGCGCAGCTGGCTTCAAGAAGTGTGCAACCTGCCACACAGCCGACAAGGGCGGCCGGAACGGCACCGGCCCCAATCTCTACGGAATTGTTGGCCGCAAGATCGCTTCTCACGACGGGTTCAACTACTCCGGCGCCCTCAAGGGCAAGGGCGGCGAATGGACGTGGGAGAACCTGATTCCGTATATCCACGCGCCGGCCGCGGCGATTCCCGGCAACAAGATGGCGTTCGCCGGCATCAAGGATCCAGGGGAACTGGCAGACCTGATGGTATACATGCGCTCGCTTGGCGACACGCCGGCACCGCTGCCGAAATGACGGCGGCAAATGCGCCTAAGCATTGAAGATGACAAGAATTTAACCGGCCCTGCCAAGATATTGGCGGGGTCGAATTGCTTTGATCGTGCCATATAAGCGGAAACCGGCCGATACTCACCGCAGGAGTTGTGCTGTTATGCTCTTTCGCTATTCGTCAAAAGCCGCACGCGCTTTACTGGCTGCAAGCCTTGCCGCTATCATCGCAATCTTGCCCGCACACGCCGCTGACAAAAGGCATCACGCACTGTCACTCGTCGGCGACGTAAAGTTCCCCGCTGACTTCAAGCACTTCGACTGGGTGAACCCCGATGCGCCCAAGGGCGGCGTCGTACGCCTGTGGACACTCGGCAGCTTCGATAGTCTCAATGCGTTCAGCATACGGGGGCAGGCCGCGGCAGGCCTCGCCACCATCTATGATTCACTGATGGCCTCCAGCCCAGACGAGCCTTCGGCCGAGTATTGCCTCGTCTGCGAGTGGGTATCGTTTCCTGACGATTTCTCGTCCGCCACCTTCCACTTGCGCGAAAATGCTCGCTTCCACGATGGCAAGCCGATCACCGTCGACGATGTTATCTTCTCGCTCGAGGCGCTGAAGAAGGCCAATCCGCGCCAGGCCGCCTACTACAAGAACGTGGTCAAAGCGGAAAAAACCGGCGATCGCGACGTGACCTTCACGTTCGATGAGAAAGGCAATCGCGAGCTGCCGACGATCGTGGGCCAGCTGAACATTCTGCCGAAGCACTATTGGCAAGCCAAGAACGCCAACGGCGAGGCACGCGATCTAGACAAATCTTCTCTCGAAGTTCCGCTCGGCTCCGGCCCCTATAAGATAAAGGCATTCGACGCTGGAAAGAACATCGTCTATGAGCGCGTCACCGATTGGTGGGCGAAGGACCTACCGGTTTCGAAAGGTCAATGGAATTTTGGCGAGATACGCATCACGTACTACCTCGACAAGACGCCCGCATTCGAAGCTTTCAAAGTGGGACAGATCGATTTCTGGCGCGAAAACAGCGCCAAGGATTGGGCCACGCGCTTCGACTTCGATGCGTTGAAGCAAGGCCGGGTAAAAAAAGAAGAAATCGCGCTCCGGCGGTTGGCGCCGATGCAGGGGTTCGTATTCAACCTGCGCCGCAAGCAATTTCAGGACCCGCGCGTGCGCAAGGCATTCAACCTCGCGATGGACTTTGAGTTTGCCAATCAGAACCTGTTCTCTGGACAGTACAAGCGCGTCGACAGCTTCTTTGGCAATTCTGATTTGGCTTCAAGCGGATTGCCCACTGGTCGCGAACTGGAGATCTTGAAGGAAGTCGAAAAGGACGTTCCGCCTGAGGTCTTCACCACCGAATATAAAAACCCCGTGTTCGGCTCCCCGGAGGCGGTTCGCCAAAACCTGTCGGCGGCAGCAAAGCTATTCGCCGAGGCTGGTTACACCGTGAAAGGCGGCGTGCTCACCAACGGCAAGGGTGAACAGTTGACTGTCGAGTTCCTCGAACAGCAGCCGGATTTCGAGCGCGTCATTTTGCCGTTCATATCGAATCTGCAAAAGCTGGGCGTGAAAGCGACATTGCGCATCGTCGACAGTTCCCAATACCAACGCCGGCAGACCGGGTTCGATTACGACATAATAACCGATCGGTTCGCCCAGTCGGAGTCGCCGGGCAATGAGCAACGCGACTTCTGGGGGTCGGCTGCCGCCGATAAACCCGGTAGCTATAATACCAGCGGTTTGAAAAACGCAGCCGTCGATAAGCTTATCGAGCGTTTGGTATTCGCGACTGATCGCGCCGATCTGGTGGCAGCCACTAAAGCACTCGATCGGGTTTTGCTCTGGAACTACATTCTGGTGCCACAGTGGTACAATCCCAACGACTGGGTCGCGACCTGGAACATGTTCGGACGTCCGGCGAAATTGCCTTCGCAAGCGACTTCATTCCAGCAAGTTTGGTGGCTGGACAAAGACGCCGCCGCCAAACTCGGACCTGAAAGGGGCAAGTGATGATTCGTGTTCTCATTCGAAGTTTCTGCTTGTTCGCTAATTGTAAGACTAGGTTTATCCTACCCCCAGCCGTCATCCCGGCGAAGGCCGGGACGATCGACAAGCAGCAGCAAAACCGGTTTCAAATCTTGGATCGGCCGATTGCAAACGCTGGAACCTGGTTATGTGGCGCCTTGTCGTGGGTCC
>JANOOW010000377.1:0-12089 GCA_031421555.1 Hyphomicrobiaceae bacterium
GCGTCGTCGAGCGAGGGCGAGTGCCACTCGTCGGAATCGGTTCGCCACCGCATCAAGCAATTGGTCGATGCCGAGACGGCTCAAGGCATCTTGTCCGACGACAAGCTGGTCGAGCGTCTGAAGGGCGACGGCATCGACATCGCGCGCCGCACCGTCGCCAAGTACCGTGAAGCTCTGAAGATTCCATCATCTGTGCAGCGCCGCCGTCAAAAACAGATGTCGGTTCACATGGAACGCGTGGGCTGACCGCGATGGTGATTTGACACCATCATGGTAGCGGGGTTAGCGTTTTTGGGTGTAGCATTCCCCATCGCAAACTCGCGGGGACCTTATGACCATAAAAGTTACCGGCCGCAACATAGACGCAGGTGAAGCATTTCAAATATACGTAACTGACAAAATATCGGATGTTCTCGACAAGTACATCGGGCCGGAGCTGTCGGGTCATGTGCGGGTGGAGAAGATCAAAGTCGGGTTCCGGACCGATTGCTCGCTCAGATTGCGCACCGGCCTTCTCGTCGAGGCCCACGGCGAGGGTGTGGATGCCTACGCGAGCGCCGACGCTGCCATCGAGCGGCTCGACAAGCGCGTTCGCCGGTATAAGCGGCGTCTCAAGAGCCATCATCACGACGCCAGTGACATGAATGCGCGCACGACCGGCATGAACGAGTATGTCGTACAAGCAGAAGATGAAGAGGCCGGGAACAAGATCGGCGCGAGCCCCGTTATTGTCGCCGAGACAGAGGGTCTGCTCCAGGAAATGACCGTAAGCGAGGCCGTCATGCAACTGGACTTGACGGACAAGCCTTTCTTGTTGTTCCGCAATGCAGCCCACGGGCGAATTAGCGTCGTTCACCGGCGCCCGGATGGTAATTTCGGTTGGATCGATCCCAACGCAGACACGGCTAAAGATGCATAATAAACAGTCACGAGTTCTGAAAACTGAGGATGTTCATAAACTCTCCCTCTATAGACGAAGGTCTAGTATATAGTCGTTATGGCTGAGTGTGCATGCGCCGTACACGAAACGGCGCTTATCCTTTCGGGAATGACGCACTATGGACTTTGGCGACCTTTTGACAATCGATAGCATCGTCCCAGCGCTCCGCGCCAAGGACAAGAAGCAGGCGCTGCAGGACCTTAGCGCGTTAGCGGCCAGTCTCACTGGGTTGCCTGAGCGCGAGGTCTTCGACGCTCTATTGCAGCGCGAACGGCTTGGCTCAACCGGCTTCGGGCACGGCATTGCCATTCCTCACGTCAAATTTCGCTCGTTGAAGAGCATCATTTGTATTTTTGCTCACGTGGTCGAGCCGATCGGTTACGATTCACCGGATGGCGAGCCGGTCGATCTCATTTTTCTGCTTCTGGGGCCGGAGCACGCAAGTGGCGATCATCTCAAGGCATTGGCTCGAATCTCGCGGCTTGTCCGTGATCCCCGCTCGCTTGATAGCCTGCGGGCCGCGTCCGACAAGGAAGCACTCTTTGCTGTTCTGACGGAACCAGCGACGTCTCACGCCGCATGATTGCATTGCATTTTCGGACGTTCCGAAGCTCTTTTTTCAAATATTACTTTCGAGCATGGCACAACTGATGCTACGCTCATGCAATATTAACTTTCGCCGCGAGTATTTCAGTCAGCACGGCAGATACCTATGCATACACAAGCGCCTCAGATCAGGACGACTTTTGCCAAGCGTTTGAAGGCCTTGCGTATACCGCGCGGGTTTTCGACCGCGCGTAGCTTCGCCAATGCTCTCGAAATCGATGAAAATCGCTATACACGTTATGAGCGCGCCGAGGTTGAGCCCGATCTTAGTCTGCTTGTAAAGATGTGCTCATTGTTGGATGTGACGCCCAACGATTTGCTCGATGCGTCCGTCGCCCCGGGTCCTGCGCCGGGCTTCAGCGACGGAACTGCTGAGCCGATTATGCAGCCGCCGAGCAACGGCCGCGCTGGCAACGGTCACCACAACGGTAACGGCCATGCAAATCCGAACGTATTGAGAAGCGCGCTCGCTTGGAGGCTGGCCGAAGAGGTCGTCAAGCTCGAAAATGCTGCAGACTTGAATCCGATAGACAAGGTCGGCCGCGTATCGAAGCTGTTCGCGGAAATCGATGCCGATCCTTTCTCCTACGTGGCCAACATCGCAACGGACCCGCGCGTATCGGCCATGGATACGCTAGTGGCAGAGCAATTTGCAGTGCTTGCCGAAGCCTTGATCGCCTCCGCCAAGGATGCCGTTTTGCGCTGATCCCTGCAGCACAGTTGGGACCAAGGGCAGCGCGTTCATTCCGCTGTTCCCGCCACATCATCGTTCTGCTAAACGCCTGCCTAGGCAACGCGACCGCGGCGCCGCGACCCGAACATTCGAAGCACACCGAAATGAAATTCACGCTTTCCTGGCTCAACGAGCATATCGACACGACGGCACCTGTTGCGGAGATCGCCGCCACGTTGACGTCAATCGGCCTCGAAGTTGAAGGCGTCCACGATCCTTCGGAAAAGCTCGGCGCGTTCACGATCGCTCGTGTGGTCGATGCCAAGCAGCACCCGAATGCCGACCGGCTGCGCGTCTGCCAAGTCGAAGTCGCACCGGGACAAGCCACGGTCGAGGTCGTCTGCGGCGCACCCAATGCGCGCACCGGCCTGATTGGCGTGTTCGCGCCCCTGGGCGCCTACATTCCCGGCACCGGCATCACGCTCGACAAACGCCCCGTTCGTGGCGTCGTCTCCAACGGCATGCTCGTTTCCGAGCGCGAACTCGAACTCTCAGAAGCGCACGACGGCATCATCGAGTTGTCCGGCGATTTTGCAGACAAGATTGGTCAGCGCTACGTCGACGCCTTCGGTCTGAGCGATCCGGTTTTCGAGGTCAAGCTTACGCCTAACCGCCCTGATTGCACGGCCGTGCGCGGCATCGCGCGCGACCTGGCGGCGGCTGGGTTGGGCAGCCTCAAGCCCGAGCCGAAGCTCGCCAAAGTCGAAGGCACTTCACCCTCACCCGTCGATATCCGGCTTAATTTCCCGCCCGAGGCTGCGAGCGCATGCTCGATGTTCGCCGGCCGGGTTGTTCGCGGCGTAAAGAACGGCCCCTCGCCCGCGTGGCTACAAACGCGCCTGCTCGCGATCGGACTCCGGCCGATCAGCGCGCTCGTCGACATCACGAACTACATCTCGATTGACCGGGGCCGTCCACTGCACGTGTACGACGCCGATAAGCTCAACGGCGCGGTGCGGGCCCGCCTCGGCCGGGCCGGTGAGTCGTTCAAGGCGCTCGACAACAAGACCTATACGGTCGACGAAACCATGTGCGTCATCGCCGACGGGAGCGGACCGCTTGGGCTCGGCGGCATCATCGGTGGCGAGTCCACCGGTTGCACCGAGGCGACCACGAACGTACTGATCGAATGCGCGTACTTCGATCCGTTGCGCACCGCTGCCACCGGCCGCAAGGCTGGCGTGCAGACCGATGCGCGCTATCGTTTCGAGCGCGGCGTCGATCCCGCATTCGTGCGTGCCGGTTTGGATCTCGCGACAGCCATGGTCATGCAGCTGTGCGGCGGTACACCGGCCAAGGCTTGCATTACGGGGGAAGCGCCGGCCGCCGGCGCTGAGATCGCATTCGATTTCGCCCGCATCGAGAAGCTGTCCGGCTTGGCGGTGCCCGAGAGCGATAGCAGACGCATTCTCGAAGCGCTCGGGTTCTCGGTGCACGCTAACGGCAAGCAGGCGATCGTCACAGCGCCATCGTGGCGTCCGGATATTCACGGCGCGTCCGATCTCGTCGAAGAAGTCATCCGCATCGTCGGCCTCGACAAGATCCCATCGACACCGATGCCGCGCAGCGGTGGCATTACCCGCACCGTTTTGACCGAACCGCAGCGCCGGGCTCGCCGCGCTCGCCGCGCTCTGGCTGCACGCGGCTTTGTCGAAGCAGTCACCTGGTCGTTCCTGCCGCGGGCGCAAGCGGCCCACTTCGGCGGTGGCACCGACGACCTCGAACTCGACAATCCGATCTCCGTCGAACTGTCATCGATGCGTCCGAGCTTGCTGCCGGGCCTGCTGTCCTCGGTGCAACGAAACCGTCACAACGGGATCGGCGACGCTGCCCTGTTCGAGCTTGGCCAAGCGTATCGCGGCGATCAGCCGGCGGACCAGCGTATGGTGGCGGCCGGTGTGCGTGCCGGTACGGCGATGTTGACCGGTAGCGGCCGCCATTGGAGCGGCACCGCAGCCGATGCCGATGTATTCGCCGTCAAAGCCGATGTGAACGCCCTGCTGCTAAGCCTCGGCTTCGATGCCGCAAAGACGCAGATCACACGCGATGCCCCGGCATGGTTTCATCCCGGTCGCTCCGGCACGTTGCGTCTTGGCCCGAAGGTCGTTCTCGCACACTTTGGCGAAGTCCACCCGGCGACATTGAAGCTTATGGATTGCAGCGCGCCCGTCGCGGCGTTCGAATTGTTCCTCGATGCGATCCCGCCGGAAAGACGCAAAGGGCTTGCGCGTCCCGCACTGCAAGCGGCGAACCTCCTGCCGGTGCGGCGCGACTTTGCTTTCGTTGCCAACAGTGACACGGCGGCCGGCGACATCGTCAAGGCCGTTACCTCCGCCGGCAAGGCGTCGATCACGGAAGTGACGGTGTTCGACGTTTTCACGGGCGGCAATCTGGGCGCCGATACGAAATCGATCGCCGTCGAGGTGACACTGCAGCCACAGGAAAGGACCTTCAATGATGCTGAGATCGATGCCATCGCGGCGAAGATAATCGCCGCGGTGAGCAAGGCAACAGGCGCCGAAATCCGCGGCTAGCGCTGCGGATAAACCCGGCTCACGCAGCCATCGGCAGCGACAGTAACGACCGCGCCTCGGCGACCGTTGCTGGCCTGCGCCCGTACTCGGCACACAGCGCAGCGACGCGCCCGACCAGCGCTGCGTTGGATGGCGCAAGCGTTGTCTTGTCCCAGCGGATGTTGTCCTCGAGTCCGGTGCGGCAGTGCCCGCCAAGTTCCAGCGACCAGCGATTGAGCGTGATCTGATCACGGCCGATACCAGCGCCGGTCCACGTCGCGTCAGGTGCGATCCGCTTCAAGGTTGCGACGAAAAACTCGAACGACGCTCGATCGACCGGCATCGCATTCTTGACGCCCATGACGAACTG
Source organism: Hyphomicrobiaceae bacterium (assembly GCA_031421555.1). Taxonomy (GTDB): domain Bacteria; phylum Pseudomonadota; class Alphaproteobacteria; order Rhizobiales; family Hyphomicrobiaceae; genus JAKFWF01. The sequence continues at coordinate 5,163 of JANOOW010000377.1, forward strand.
CACGTGCAGCGGCCCTCTCATGAGACCGGTCTTCTGCATCTCGACCGCCTTGAAGATCATCGACAGATCGAATGCCTCGACCTCGGGTTTCACGTCGTGAGCCAGCATTTCCGAGGCGAGCCAGTTCACCAGCTCCGGCGTATTCTCGTAGATCCGCGTCGGGAAGTTGCACGAACCGGTCGATAGCGACGCCATATCGGGCTTCAGAGGCAGCATGCCGCCACGTTCGCGGCCCGCGCCAGACCGTCCACCCGTCGACAGTTGCACGATCATGCCCGGGCAACGCTTGCGCAGACCTTCGAGCAGTTGACCGAACAGCTCCGGGTCGGACGTTGGCGTACCGTCATCCTTGCGGACGTGGCAGTGGGCGAGCGTTGCACCAGCCTCGAAAGACGCCTGCGTCGACTCGATCTGCTCGGTGATCGAGATCGGCACCGCCGGGTTGTCTTTCTTCGTCGGAAGCGATCCAGTAATCGCGACGGTGATAATGCATGGCGTGGCCATAGCTACTCCCTTTCTTCGGCGTTCGTACTTATCTTCCAATCCAAAGTGCTCTACGCGCTACCTTCGGCTGCCTGCTCGAGCACCTTGAGCAGTCTCTCCCGTATTACCTTCTGCCGCGGCGCGGCGTCGATCTTCTTGGCCGTCAAGTCGGTCACATAGAAAACGTCGACGGCCTTCTCGCCATAAGTCGTGATGTGCGCCGACGTGATATCGAGCGAGAGATCGGACAGCGTGCTGGTAAGTTCATACAGTAGGCCAGGCCGGTCGAGGCCTGCGACTTCGATCACGGTAAAATTGTCGGACAGGGTGTTGTTGATCACCACCTCGGGCGGCACGTGGAAAGCTTGCATCCTCTTTTCCGACGGACGGCGCTTGGCCAACAACACCGCCAAGCGCGTCTCACCCATGAGCACGCGCTTTATCGTCTGGCCGATCCGTGTCATCCGGCGAGCTTCGTCTTCGTCGCCGGTGAACTCGCGCTGTAGCAGGAACGTATCAAGGGCGATGCCGTCGCGCGTCGTCGACACCTGCGCGCCAACAATGTTGGCGCCAGCGGCCGCGCAGCAACCGGCAAACAAGGCCAGCAGCCGCGCATGGTTGGGAGCCATGATCGATAGTTCGGTGATCGAGGTGAAGCTGTCGGACGTGAACGACGTTGCGAGCTTCTCGGACCCAGCTTCCGCCCGCCGCATCAGGCGCGCATGCTCGGCCTGCTTGCGCGTCTCGATCTTCAACCAGTAATCCGGGTACTGACGCTCGATGAAGCGATTGACGTCCTGCGATGACCAGTCCGCAAGCAACGCACGCAATGCGCGTTGCGCTTCCGCTGAACGCTCCTTGCGGCCCGCCTGCGTATGGCCACCCGCGACCAGAGGCTCGGTTTCATGGAAGAGCTGGCGCAGAAGCTGTCCCTTCCAGCCGTTCCACGTTCCCGGACCGACTGCTCGAATGTCGGCGACGGTCAACAGCAGGAGCAGCTTGAGCCGCTCCGGCGATTGCACGATATCGGCAAAATCGCGGATGGTTTTCGGGTCGCCGAGATCGCGGCTCTGGGCGATGTTGCTCATCGTCAGATGCTCACGAATGAGCCACGTCACAGTGTCTGTTTCGGCTGCCGTCAACCCGAAGCGCGGACAAAGTTCGGCTGCGATCCGGGCGCCGGCAACCGAGTGATCTTCGGTGCGCCCCTTGCCGACGTCGTGCAGGAATGCCGCCACGTAAAGTGCGCGCCTGTTCTGGATCGACTTGATGACCTCGCTCGACAGCGGCAGTGTATCGGCGAGTTGACCTTCTTCGATCGCGCGCAGCTGACCAACCGTGCGCAGCAGATGCTCATCCACCGTATAATGATGATACATGTTGAACTGCATCATCGACACGACACGGCCGAATTCCGGAATGAAGCGGCCGAGTATCCCGGCCTCGTTCATTTGGCGTAACGCCGTCTCAGGATTTGCTTTCGACGTCAGAAGCTCGACGAAAACCCGATTAGCCTCCGGGTTGTTACGGAGGCGCTCATCGACCAGCCGCTCCGCATTGCGTAGCCGCCTGATCGCGAACGGATGCAGGAACGCACCAGTCTTTTCCGCCTGCGCAAAGAAGCGGATGAGGTTGACCGGATCCCGTGTGAATACTTCCGGATCCGCGATGTTGAGCCGGTCGTTGTCGATGCGAAAATCTGTCAGCGTACGCACTTGACGGCGGGCACGCCAGCCCAGCTGATCGAGCCAGGCGCCGAGCCGTGGTGCGGTCTTCAGCTGCTGCATCTCCAGCGAGGTACAGAGGATCGACGTCAGCCCGCCGACGTCCTTGGCTATCAGGAAGTAGTGCTTCATGAATCGCTCGACGGCTTTCAGGCCGCCATGATCCTTATAGCCGAGCCGCTGCGCCATCTGCGTTTGCACATCGAACGATAAGCGTTCTTCCGGCCGTCCTGTCAAAAAGTGCAGGTTGCAGCGGACGGTCCACAGGAATCCCTCGCACTTGCGGAAAACAGCGATTTCTTCCGGCGTGAATATACCCGCGGCCAACGTCGCCTCGCCCAAACCGTTGCCGTAGATATAGGTCGCGAGCCAATGCAGCGTGTGCAGATCGCGCAAGCCGCCCTTGCCATCCTTGACGTTGGGTTCGACCAGATAACGGCTCTCGCCGGAGCGTTGATGACGCTGCTCGCGCTCGACCATTTTCGCATCGGTGAAGGCGCGCGCCGTCCCGCTGACGATCTCGGAACGAAACCGCCGTGTCATCTCTTCGAAGATGTGGGTATCGCCCTTGATCAACCGCGCATCCAGCATCGAAGTGCGGATCGTCATGTCAGCTTGCGCGTACTTCAAGCTCTGATCGACGTTGCGCGTCGCATGCCCGACCTTGAACCCAAGATCCCACAGAAGATAAAGCACAGCTTCGGCAACGCTCTCGCCCCACGGCGTCTGCTTGTAGGGCAGCAGAAACAGCAGATCGATGTCCGAGCCCGGCGCCAGTAGTCCGCGGCCATAGCCACCGGTAGCGACGACTGCCATGCGTTCCGCGTCAGACGGATTTTCGGCTTGATACACATGCTCGACGACATAGTCGAAGACGAGCCGGATCAATTCGTCTTGGAAGTGCGACAGGCCTCGCGCGCACTGCCGGCCCCGTCCGTTTGCCAATAGCTCGGCTTGCGCAGACGCCCGCGCCACGGTGACCAACTTCTTCAACCGGTCGACGACGGCGGCGCGCGGCTCCACGCCCGCAGGTGGCCGGGTATGCAGTGCGGTCAGCGTTTGACGTAGCTCTACCGGGTTGAAGTAGGGAGCGCTCAGCGGCTTAGGGCGATCGATCGTTGCTGTTGTCATGTTTTTCTGCTTGCAGCATTTCGAAGCTAGTTGCCAGCTGGCGTATCGCGCTGGTCCACAAACGCGTCTTATGTAGTTTCGCGCGCCTCGATCGTCAAAATCTGCCCCGACTGTAAAGTGGCAATGCGATCACAGACCAGTTGCGCCAACGACATGTGCCGGCTTAGAAAAATGTAGGTCAAGTTGCGTTCTAGGCGAAGTTCGCGCAGGAGTTCGAGAAATGGCAAATCCGCCGCCTTGTCAAATCCACCGGCAGCCTCGTCGAGCACGAGCAGCTTCGGCGAGGCTGCCAACGCACGCGCCAGATTGACCCGTAACCGCTGGCCCTCACGTAGCTCGTGCGGATAGCGGTCAGCAAACAACTTTGGTTCGAGGCCGACGCGCGCCATCACCTCCCGCGCGCTGGCGTCAGCAGCCATACGCGACATCCCCCGCACCGCCGAGCCGAATGCAATCGATCGCCCGATCCGTAGCCGCGGGTCGAGCGCGTCAGGCGTGCTCTGAAATACCATTTGTACGTCACGGCGATATCGCTTCACAGGCAGCGCCCGGCTGCCGACGTCCATGCCGCGCCAACGAATTACCCCGCGATCGGGCTGCGCAAGACGCATGAGCAGCCGGGCGATCGTCGACTTGCCACTTCCCGGCGGGCCGACGATGCCGAACGTTTCGCCGTCGTTGACGGAAAACGACACGCCGTCGGCAGCGCGCACGATCGATGTCGTCCGTCTCAACAGCCAAGTCTTGGTGACAAAGTGCTTCACCAGATTCTCGACGACGAGAACAGGCTTAGGCGGCGCTGCCACGCCCTCGTCATCCCACTCCAGGATCTCATTGGCCGTCAGCATCGCGCAACTTTCAGTCCTTGACGTCGCGCGCGGCGCTGGTCTGCGCCTCGACGTCGCGCACCGTTACGGTGCCCGAAGCAGCTGCCACTGCGATACGGCGTCCATTGCCGGAGAAACCGACTGCCCGCAAGCTGGACTTCTCAGGCAAGTCAAATGTGCGAGCCGATTTCGCCTTGCGTGGCTCCCACAATCTTAGGATACCGTCTTCGCCGACCGAGGCCAATGTCTCGCCTGCCGGCCCGAACGCCAATGCATTGACCCGCCCGATGTGCCCCGTCAGCGTGGTGACAAGCCGGTTCGACGCTGTCGACCAGACATGGATGCTACCATCCAATCCCGCCGACGCCAGAAGCCGTCCGTCCGCCGAAAAGTCGACGGCCGTGACGAAGTCCTTATGGCCGCGATAGGTGCGCACCAGGCTTGCCGTATCTACGCTCCACAATCTGATCGACCGGTCGGCGCCGCCGGATGCGATCTGCGGCCCGGCGCCAGAAAACGCAACCGCCTGCACCGCGCTCTCATGTCCGTCCAGTACCTGCACGGGGGCGGCTGGCGTTGCCGCCTCCCATATCGCAATCGACCAATCGTGCGAGGCGGTCACGATCCGGTCCGGCGCACCGGCGAATGCGACGGCCCAGACGTTCGCCTCGTTGCGTTTGAACGTCGCCAGGATCTCGCCCTTGTCCAAGTCCCACAGCATCGTCGTGCCATCGCCATGCCCCGTGATGGCACGCCGGGCCAGCACCGCAAACGCCGTGATTGGACCATGCGGCACGAAAATCGTATGCTGGAGGACGCCGGAGGTCGCGCTCCACAGCTTCAAAGACCCATCGGTGCCGGCCGCAACAACCTGGTCTCCCGAAAAAGCAACGCCGGCAGTATCACCGGCATTGCCGCGCAGTTCGAGAACGTCCAAGCCCGCGCGGCTGGTACTCGCCGGCGGCGTCACCGCTACTCCGTCGCGCCAATCCATAGCGCGGAACACGCTTGCGAGCTGATCCTTCAGACCGAGCGCCGCACTCGATATGCCAGCCAAGACAAGCAGCGTCACGGCCGCCCGCTGCCCGAACGCCGGTTTCGCCCGCGTGACCGGCGGCGGCAGCGCGGCCTCGCTTTCGATCAGTGGAAGCACCCGTTGCTCAGGCTGCGGGGGCAACGCGGGCAGCGGCAGCGGCGAAGCCAGCGATAGGCGCTTGGCCGGCTTTGCCGCCTTCGCCTTGCGCGGTGCGACTGGAGTGGTAGGTTTCAACACCATCTGCGGTAGCGGCGCGATAAGAGCTATGCGTGGTGGCGCTGGCAGGCTCGCGACCATCAATTCACCGGGGTTCGGCGCCGTCTTTTTTTTCAGGCCCTCGAAGTAATCGAGCATACTGCCCATCCGCCCCGGCGCATCGGGCGCGGGTGGGATTTCGCTCGCATCGGCTCCAAACGCTGCTTTTACCGTGACGGCAACTCTCTTCGGCTTCCCGCTGCGCTTGTCGTCGTGATCGGGCAACCAACTTTTCTTGGCCGCCTTCAGTTCCGGTGCCAGCAGATCGCCCCGCCACTCCATGATCGATTTCGGCCGCCGCTCGATGTCGAGCGACATGCCGCGATCGATCGCCGCTAGAAACCGGGGCCGGTAAGCACCCGCTAAGACATCCATTGCGGGTACGTACTCGTCCTGCACCACCCGCGACGGACTATCGGGTGGACGCTGCCCCGTGATCGCGTGGTAGATCGTGGCGGCGAACGCATAGATGTCGGTCCATGGCCCCTGCTGCGAACTTTTCTCAGCATACTGCTCGTACGGACTGTAGCCGGGCTTAACGAGTGCACTGACCGTGCGCGAATGGCTCGCGATGTCACCGCGCGCGGAGCCGAAGTCGATCAGCACGGGTGAGCCGTCGCGGCGCAGCATGATGTTGTCGGGTGCGATGTCGCGATGCAGGAAATCCGCCTTGTGAATGACCTCGAGCGCATCCAGCAGCGGTCCGACGATTTTGTCGATTTCGGCTTGCCGTGGTGCCCGCCCCAGCCCCTTCAGCCAGCCCTTGAGACTCAACCCCTCCTCAAAGTGAAGCACCATGTAGCCGGTGTTGTTGGCGCGGAAATAGCGGTACACCCGGCAGATGTTGCGGTGATCGAACCGTGCCAGCGTCTGCGCTTCCTCGATGAAACGATCCAGGCCCCACTTGTAATCGCCCGCGCAATCGCCCGACCGGGGTACCGCACCCTGATCTTTCGACCGGGCGGCGAAGTCCGAAGGAAAATACTCCTTGATCGTCACGGACCGGGCGAGTGCAATCTCATCGGCCAGATACGTGATACCGAATCCACCGGCACCCAGCACGCGGTCGATGCGAAAATCGCCGACGAGTTCCGTTCCCGGCGACAGCGCGCGTACATCCGTCATGGCACAGACCGCAAACATGCACATACGCACGACCGGCCGATCGTATGTTCAGCGCTCGTATCTGTCAGCTTGTGCTGCCGCCCCACGCGTGCTCCCTATGAGCAGTTCGACCCATATCGCCCCATCCGGCCAAACGTGGCCACAAATTGTGGCCTCGGGGAGATCAGCCGCAAATCAATCTGCACGATTCCCATGACCATTGCATCGCGCCCATGTCCCGCCGTGGCTCGTGCGACACAGGCTGCACGGAACGCGACCGGTGGCACGATGACATTTAAAACATTCGCCGGAAGAAGCTTCAGGAACCCTTCGTCCAGCAAGCCGATTTCTTCGAGCGCCTGATCGA
>JANOOW010000378.1:0-2141 GCA_031421555.1 Hyphomicrobiaceae bacterium
CTGCGTTGCGCAAGGTAAGCGAAACGTCGCGGCCGATGGCGAGCGGGCGGCCGCCGAGTGCAATTCGCGCGCCGGGCAAGCGGTCGAGTCGAACCAAAGGCACATCTTGGGTCCACTTTCCATTGTCGCCCGCGGGCTCAAGCCCTGCGGCGGCGAACGAGCGGGTGAGAAATTCGATAGTTTTGGATTCGCCAATCTCCCCGGGGCCGCGGCCCTGGAACTCGTCGGACGACAAAGTACGGACGTCGGCCTTGATCCGCTCAGGGCTGATCGGGGCGGGCCCAGCGGCGATAAGAAGCGCGGCGAGCGGGAACGCGTAAAATAACTTCATAGCGCCATCTAAGTGTAAATAATTTGGCAGGGCAACAAACATTCGCGATGTCACTTTGGTCGCTCTGGCGAGTGGACGAGGAATCCGCAGAAAGGCTCTATCGACGAATGTCCGTTTCCGACCCATTGCGGACATTCAATCCTGGGAAGGCTAGACTCCTCGAAGCTGCCGCAGCATCGTGCACATTCACACAGCAGGGAGAGCGGAAATGCCTCAGTTTGTGATCGAGAGAGACATGCCAGGCGTCGGCGGACTTGGCTCAGACGATCTCAAAGGTGCCTCTCAGAAGTCGTGTTCGGTGCTGCGCGATCTGGGGCCTGAAGTTCAATGGGTCCACAGCTATGTCACCGACGATAAGATCTACTGCATCTACCGCGCGCCAAGTGACGATCTGATACGCCAGCACGCAGAGACTGCCGGTTTTCCGGCCAACAGCATCTCGGAGGTGCGTGCGATGATCGACCCAACAACCGCGGAGTAGACGGCGTGGGGGGCAGGTGCAGTGTCCGCTTTAACACATTGCGGAAATGAGCGTCAGAGTATTAGACCGGGACATGGAAACCTTGGTCTGTAGGAGGCGCATGTGCGGTCGATAGCGATATTAGGCTTGGTCGTCTTGGCGGGATGCGAGATGCGTCGGACTGAACCCCCCGGCGGCAGTGCTAACGCCGCGGCTCCGGCTGCAGCTTCCAACTAAGCAGCGCTGACCCACAGCGCGGAGGATTCGACACTGAAGTGGGGACCTTGCCCGACACCGTTCCCGCAAGGCTGCGAGCTGACGGTGCTCCATGGCAATCCCGCCCAGCCCAATGCTGATGTCATGCTGCGGATGCGCGGGGGATATGCAATTCCAGCGCATCGTCACACCTCGGCCGAGCGAATGATTCTGGTCAGCGGCAAGTTGACCGTTAAATATGCCGGCACGCCCGAAGCGGTGCTGGAGGCGGGCAACTACGCCTATGGCCCAGCCGGCATGCCCCACCGCGCGGCCTGCTCGCCCGATGGCCCGTGCGTCCTGTTCGTTGCATTCGAAGGGCCGGTCGATGTGCAAGCGGCCGAAGGCGGGGCGGAGTAAGCGGCAAACGTCCACTTTCCACCCATAGCGGACATAGCGCCGATCTGACCCGTCTCGGAATCCAGCGGTTTCGAGACAGGCGCTACTGCTTCAACCGGTACCCGGTGCGGAAAATCCACACGATCACTGCCAGCGGCAGCAGGATCGCGCCCGCCATCACCGCCACGCTCGCCGCCAGCGGCACGTCGGCGTGGCTGAAGAAGGTCCAGCGGAAGCCCGACACGAGGTACAGGATCGGGTTGAGATGCGTCACCGTGCGCCACGGCTCGCCGAGCGCGCCGATCGAGTAGAACACGCCGCCGAGGAAGGTGAGGGGGGTTACGACCAGTAGCGGGATGACCTGCAACTGCTCGAAATTCTTCGCCCAGATGCCGATCGCGAAGCCGAGCAGGCAGAAACCAGTCGAAATCGCCACCAGGCTGATCAGCATCAACAGCGGATGATCGATCCTCACGTCAACGAGCACCGCCGCCGTGCCCAGCGTAACCAGCGCCAGCACCACCGCCTTGGTCACCGCCGCGCCGACATAGGCGAGCGTCGTTTCCAACGGCGAGATCGGCGCCGACAGCGTTTCGTAAATCGTCCCGGTGAATTTGGGGAAGTAGATGCCGAAGCTGGCGTTGAAGATCGACTGGGTCAGCACCGACAACATGATCAGCCCGGGCACGATGAAGCTGCCGTAACCGACCCCGCCCATGCTGCTCATGCGGCTGCCGATCGCGGTCCCGAACACTA
>JANOOW010000379.1:0-3684 GCA_031421555.1 Hyphomicrobiaceae bacterium
CCGTGCTCGGCTTCTGGAACTCGGTGATCGGTTTCTGGCTGCTGCACATCGCAAAAAATCCGATGGAGCAGGTCGCGCCATTTGCGGCCGCTGGCGAGTTGCCGACGCCGCTTACCCTGCGCACTGCGATCATGATGACGCTGCGCAACGAAGATCCGGCGCGCGCTTTTCTGCGGTTGCGCACAGTGAAGGCCAGCGTCGATGCGACCGGCGAGGGACGCCAGTTCGATTACTTCATCCTCAGTGACACCAACGATCTCGTCGCCGCCGCTACAGAGGACGCAGCGGCGAAAGCCTGGGCTTCCGAGGTTGGTGAGCCCGGCCGGGTCGTATATCGCCGGCGCACCGTCAACACCGGCTTCAAGGCGGGCAACGTGCGCGAGTTCTGCGAGCAATGGGGCCGCAACTACGAGCTGATGTTGCCGCTCGATGCCGACAGCCTGATGTCGGGTCAATCGATCGTGCGCCTCACGCGCATGATGCAAGCCCACCCGCGTCTTGGCATCCTGCAGAGCCTCGTCGTCGGCATGCCGTCGTCGAGCATGTTTGCGCGCATCTTCCAGTTCGGCATGCGGCACGGCATGCGCACCTACACGATGGGTCAATCGTGGTGGGTCGGCGAGTGCGGCCCATTCTGGGGACATAACGCGCTGGTTCGGATCAAGCCGTTCGTCGAGCAATGCGATCTGCCGATTTTGCCAGGCAAGCCACCGCTCGGCGGACATGTCCTGTCGCATGACCAAGTCGAGGCGACACTAATGCGCCGCGCTGGATACGAAGTGCGCGTGCTGCCGGTCGAGGATGGCAGCTGGGAAGAGAACCCGCCGACGATGCTCGACTTCGCCAAGCGCGACGTGCGCTGGTGCCAGGGCAACATGCAATACGTGAAGCTGCTCGATCTGCCGGGATTGTACCCGATGAGCCGGTTCCAGCTGGTTTGGGCGATCCTGATGTTCCTCGGCATTCCCGCCTGGACGCTGATGATTGGGCTGTCGCCGTTCGCCGCGTGGCAAGCGCAGAGCGTCGCCGATTTCCCGAGCGCGCTGGCTGGTTTCCTCTATGTCGTGTTCTTCACGATGTACCTGTCGCCGAAGATCGCCGGGCTCGCAGACGCGGTGCTCACGGAGGGCGGCATGGCGCGCTATGGCGGTCCATTGCGCTTCGCCGTGAGCGCGGTGATCGAGATCGTGTTCTCGTTTCTGCAGGGCGCGGTCTCGACCATCCGCACGACGATCTTCATGATCGGATTGGCGTTCGGCAAGTCGGTGGTATGGGGCGGGCAATCGCGCGACGCCTACGGCATATCGTTGCGCACGGCGATCTTGGATCTTTGGCCGCAGCTCGTCTTCGGGCTGCTGGTGTGCGGCGGGCTTTATGCCGTGTCACCGGCCGCGTTCTGGTGGAGCCTGCCGCTGACCGCCGGCTATCTGGTAGCGGTGCCGTTCGCGGTCATTACGGCAATGCCGGCGATGGGCCGCCTATTCCAGCGCCTAGGCCTGAACGGCATACCGGAAGATTTCGACACGCCTGCCGAGGTCAAAGCGGTGCTTGGTACGGCGCGAGCATGAGCATCACCGGGCACTGCGGCCGAAGTCATAGACCGGTAATGCGCTGGCCGGCTGCCGGCGCGGTTTGTCAGCTTTTCGAGAACGGCTGACCCCGGCGGGGGGTGTTAGCGCGGGCTTGTCCACTTCGGCTGGCTGAGCAAGTACAGTAGCGGCAGGCGGTAGTCCGGCCGTCGGCAAGCGAGCTACCGCTGCTGCCGGTGGCACGGCCACGACTTCCTTGCTGGAAGCGGACGCGGCTGCTGGCGCCGGCGCGTTGACCGCAATAGAGTCCGGCTTCGGTGCAAAGGCGGCCGCGATCAGATGCTCGCCGGTCTGCGAGATCTCAGTCGCGATTTTCGTTTGCCCAAGCTCGGTCCGCGTCAGCCAACGGATCGTCGTGCCCGGTGCCGCCATCAGGATCGGCATGATGCTGTCGTCCACGCCCATCGCCACGAAGTGCTGACGCACATTCTCGTAGGTGCTCGACTTGGTTTGGGTCTGGACGGTCTTCTCGGCGATGGTCTTTTCGCCGACCAGCGTCCGCTTTACCTCGACCGGCGCACCAAAGACCCGGCGCGTCGTGATTTGATAGGTGCGCAGCAGCTTCACGTGTTTTTGGAACGACGTGATTTGATGGACGCCCAGCACAGTCCACGGGCCAACGTAGCGCTGTACACCACCGGCCAGGATAAAGGCGCACGCCGACGCGCAGTATGACATCCGCGCTTTCGGTGTGCCAATAAGGCCGCCCTTGGCAGTCTTCTTGCGGCAGGCCGTATCGGCAGCCGCGCAGGGAACGAACTCGGTTTTCGTGACCGCGACATCGAAGCCTTTTGCGCGGATCAAACGCCCGATCGCGATGGCGTCGTCAACGGTGCCGCCGCCAGAATGGATGAGTATCGGCACGCGCCGGTTGCCGAGCTGAGCGAAGACCTTCTTGAACTGCGCCGGTGTATCCTTGTCGATCTGCCCCTGCGCAGCGATCCATTCCGTGCAGTGCGGCTCGCATCCCGGCGGCCCGCTGCGCACGAGAAACACCTGCATTGGCGCGTCGGCTGCCGCCGGTGTATTCGCTGGCGCTTCCGGTTGCACCGATGCGGGTGCTGGCGCTTTCTGTGCCCAGACTGAGTGTTTCAAGGCCGGACATAGCGCAAAAAACGAGAGCGCAACCGGGAACATCAGCCTTCGCAGCATGATACTAGATCCTCGACCGGCGGTTACTTGCAGACCTCGCACCGTCCATCATTATATCAAGGTACGCGGGCGGAAAAGGCGAATTGGGCAACGGTCCAGCAATTGTCGGCCGGTTTGCAGCCCGTTACAACGCGATGCGTCAAAGCCAATCACTTGACGCGCCCGGATCGCCCCGCCAAAGCTCGGCCATGAACATCATAACCACACTTCTGTCAGACCCCGCCTTGTCGAACCTGAAACGCTCGCTCGAGGTCTACTACGGCGATGCTGCACGCGACGCGGCGATGGACCTTCTCTATGCAACGTTCCTAAAGTCCGGCGATCTGGCATTCGACATCGGCAGCCATGTCGGCGACCGGATCGGATCGTTTCGCCGCTGCGGTGCGCGCGTCGTGGCGCTGGAGCCGCAACCGGATTGCGCGCGCGTTATCAGATCGATTTACCGCGACGACGCTCAAGTCACCGTCGTCGAAAGTGCATGTGGTCCGAAGCCCGGCAGTCTCACGCTGCACATCAATTCGGCAAACCCGACTGTGACCACGGCGTCTGCTGATTTCGTCAAGGCGGCCGATGGTGCGGGTGGCTGGGAAGGTCAGAAATGGGACCGCGCCATCGAAGTGCCGGTCACCACGCTCGACGCTCTGATCGCGATGTACGGCAAGCCGGCCTTCGTGAAGATCGACGTCGAAGGCTTCGAGGGCGACGTGCTGGCAGGCCTCACGCAACCGCTGCCGATGCTGTCGTTCGAGTTCACGACGATCCAACGCGATGTCGCATTTGCGTGCATCGACCAGCTCGGCCACATCGGCCGCTATCAGTTCGATGTTGCGCTGGGCGAAAGTCAGAAGCTGGAAATCGGCCGTTGGGTTTCACCGGACGAGATGCGCAGTTTCATCGAGAAACTTCCGCATGAAGCCAACTCTGGCGATGTTTACGCGAAGCT